>NZ_AP023360.1:0-100000 GCF_018326265.1 Catellatospora sp. IY07-71 | reverse complement strand
GTGATCTAGCCATGGGCAGGCTGAAGCGACGGTAAGACGTCGTGGAGGGCCGAACCCACCAACGTTGAAAAGTTGGGGGATGACCTGTGGTTAGGGGTGAAAGGCCAATCAAACTCCGTGATAGCTGGTTCTCCCCGAAATGCATTTAGGTGCAGCGTCACGTGTTTCTTGCCGGAGGTAGAGCTACTGGATGGCCTAGGGGGCCCACAAGCTTACCGAAGTCAGCTAAACTCCGAATGCCGGTAAGTGAGAGCGTGGCAGTGAGACTGCGGGGGATAAGCTTCGTAGTCGAGAGGGAAACAGCCCAGATCACCAGCTAAGGCCCCTAAGCGTGTGCTAAGTGGAAAAGGATGTGGGATCGCATAGACAACCAGGAGGTTGGCTTAGAAGCAGCCACCCTTGAAAGAGTGCGTAATAGCTCACTGGTCAAGTGGTTCCGCGCCGACAATGTAGCGGGGCTCAAGCACACCGCCGAAGCTGTGGCACTCACACGATGACCAGGCCGGGTCAAACCGGTCCAGGTGTGTGGGTGGGTAGGGGAGCGTCGTGTGGCGGGTGAAGCGGCAGAGTGATCTAGCCGTGGACGCCACACGAGTGAGAATGCAGGCATGAGTAGCGAATGCAGGGTGAGAAACCCTGCCGCCGGATGACCAAGGGTTCCAGAGTCAAGCTAATCTGCTCTGGGTGAGTCGGGACCTAAGGCGAGGCCGAGAGGCGTAGTCGATGGACAACGGGTTGATATTCCCGTACCCGCAAAGCAGCGCCCGCGATGAACCTGGCTGTACTAACCTCCACGGACACCAAGGGCCTTCGGGCCGGCGGTGCGAGTGTTGGGATCTTGGCTGGTAGTAGTTGAGCGATGGGGTGACGCAGGAAGGTAGTCGAGCCCAGGCGGTGGTTGTCCTGGGGTAAGCGTGTAGGCCGTGGCGTAGGCAAATCCGCGCCGCATCAAGGCTGAGACGTGATGCCGAGCCGTATCAGGTGAAGTCGATGATCCTATGCTGCCGAGAAAAGCCTCTAGCGAGCTGTGCGCGGCCCGTACCCGAAACCGACACAGGTGGTCAGGTAGAGAATACCGAGGCGATCGGGCGAACTGTGGTTAAGGAACTCGGCAAATTGCCCCCGTAACTTAGGGAGAAGGGGGCCTCGTCTGGTGAAGGCCTTCGCGGCTGGAGCTGGGTGGGGTCGCAGAGAGCAGGGGGAAGCGACTGTTTACTAAAAACACAGGTCCATGCGAAGTCGTAAGACGCTGTATATGGACTGACGCCTGCCCGGTGCTGGAACGTTAAGGGGACCTGTCAGCCCGTAAGGGTGAAGCGGAGAACTTAAGCGCCAGTAAACGGCGGTGGTAACTATAACCATCCTAAGGTAGCGAAATTCCTTGTCGGGTAAGTTCCGACCTGCACGAATGGCGTAACGACTTCCCCACTGTCTCAACCACAGGCCCGGCGAAATTGCAGTACGAGTAAAGATGCTCGTTACGCGCGGCAGGACGGAAAGACCCCGGGACCTTCACTATAGCTTGACATTGGTATCCGGTTCAGCTTGTGTAGGATAGGTGGGAGACTATGAGCCCCTAACGCCAGTTAGGGTGGAGTCAACGTTGAAATACCACTCTGGTTGATCTGGGTATCTAACCTCGGACCGTGATCCGGTTCAGGGACAGTGTCTGGTGGGTAGTTTAACTGGGGCGGTTGCCTCCTAAAGGGTAACGGAGGCGCCCAAAGGTTCCCTCAGCCTGGTTGGCAATCAGGTGTTGAGTGTAAGTGCACAAGGGAGCTTGACTGTGAGACTGACAGGTCGAGCAGGGACGAAAGTCGGGACTAGTGATCCGGCACTGGCATGTGGAAGCGGTGTCGCTCAACGGATAAAAGGTACCCCGGGGATAACAGGCTGATCTTCCCCAAGAGTCCATATCGACGGGATGGTTTGGCACCTCGATGTCGGCTCGTCGCATCCTGGGGCTGGAGTAGGTCCCAAGGGTTGGGCTGTTCGCCCATTAAAGCGGTACGCGAGCTGGGTTTAGAACGTCGTGAGACAGTTCGGTCCCTATCCGCCGTGCGCGCAGGAGACTTGAGAAGGGCTGTCCCTAGTACGAGAGGACCGGGACGGACGAACCTCTGGTGTGCCAGTTGTACCGCCAGGTGCATGGCTGGTTGGCTACGTTCGGAAGGGATAACCGCTGAAAGCATCTAAGCGGGAAGCTCGCTTCAAGATGAGGTCTCCCACTGGGAAACCAGGTAAGGCCCCCGGCTAGACCACCGGGTTGATAGGCCAGAGATGTAAGCACAGTAATGTGTTCAGTCGACTGGTACTAATAGGCCGAGGACTTACCTGACAACATATGAGAGTCCTGCAAGATGTCTCGCGTCCACCATGCACATCACGACACGCAACCACGCACGCCGTATCGGCGCGGGTTGACATGTTGATAGAGTTACGGCGGTCATGGCGGAGGGGAAACGCCCGGTAACATTCCGAACCCGGAAGCTAAGCCCTCCAGCGCCGATGGTACTGCAACGGGGACGTTGTGGGAGAGTAGGACACCGCCGGACAAACATCGCTGTTTCAGGCCCACCCCTGCCGGGGTGGGCCTGAACGCGTTTCCGGCTTCTTTCGCCACCGGCTATGGGCGAAGGAAGGGCACCTTCTCAACGCCATCCGTGGTAGACGGGCACCTTCTTGACCCCGCCCCCGCACGGCCCGCCCGGATCGGCCGGCGACCGCGCGATGATCGCCGTCTCGTGTCACAACCTGCGGTCAGAGCACAGGTTCGGACACGAAACCGCGATCACCACCCGCACAAGCCCCGCAATCGCCTCCACGCCTGCGGCCGGCGACCACTCCCACCCTGCACCGTGCCCGGGATGCAAGCTGCTTGGCGAAGACCGCGATCTCATGTCGAACCCTGCGCCAGACCCGCACATCTCGACACGAGATCGGATCACCAATCCGCTGCACTCGGCTAACCCCCTACCGGCGACCGGCCAGGCCCAAGCGCGTCCGGCCATGATCGCCGTCTCGTGTCCAAAGCCGGGGTCAGAGCCCAGGTTTCGACACGAGAACGCGATCAAGCAGCTCGGGCGGCGGTCAGCGTGAGTCGATCACGGTGCTGTGGACGCGACACGCCGTCGAACACGCCCATAAGTTCATGATCAACGCGGTGGGGGAGGGGGCGGGTCAGGGGCGGGTTAGGGTGGCGGTGCGGAGGGTGGTCATGAGGGGGGCGGCTTCGGCGGGGGTGCGGCCGGGGAAGAGGGCCAGGGCGATGCTGCCGTGGTCGGCCCAGCCGCATACGGCGAGTGCGCCATCGGGGCCGTCGGAGGCGCCGCACTTGAGTACGCCGCCCAGGTCGCCGGGCTCGTAGTCCTTCAGGCCGGTGACGCTGCCGGTCTCGTCGTCCATGAGGCGCAGCACCGTCTCCAGGTCCCGTTCGGGGCTGAACATGGTGGTGGTGCCGCCGAACAGCATGATGCTCTTCGGGGTGCCCTGCACGGGGTCGGTGTAGATGGCCGAGGCCGTGGTGTCGAGTTCGATGTCGGCGGCGAGCGCGGTGAGCAGGTAGCCGGCGGTGTCCTTGGCCGCGGGGCTGTCGTCGCGCACGTACGTGTCGATCTTGTCGGGCATGGTGAGCACGGCGTCGGTCTGCTGGCTGATACGCCACAGGGTCGGGCCGAGGGTGAACGCGGCGGCGATCGCGCCCGCGCCGAGCACGGCCATCACGGTGAGCATGATGCGGCGGCGCTTGGCCTGTGTGGCGGCTTCGTCCTCGTCGTCTTCGAAGGCCGGCTCCGCCGCGGGGATGAGCCGCACCGCGGGGCGCGCGTACTGCGGGATGTCCTCCGCCGCGCCTGCCTCGGGGCGTACCGCCTCGTCCTGCTCTGCCATGTGACCACAACCCTTCCGCCGACTCGCGGAGCCTAGCAAGCGGCGGCCTGCCAGCGGGGGATCCGTCGGCGCTTCGTAGACTTGGCGGGTGACCGATCTGAGCCAGCCGCCGCGCGAAGCGCGCGCCACGCAGTCCGCCGAACTCGCCGCCGCATACACGCCGGGCGAGGTAGAGCAGCGGCGGTATGCGCAGTGGGTATCCGCCGGTCACTTCAACGCCGACGCGAAGAGCGACAAGCCGCCGTTCGCCATCGTGATCCCGCCGCCGAACGTGACGGGTTCGCTGCACGTGGGCCACGCGCTGGACCACACCATTCAGGACTCGCTGATCCGGCGTAAGCGGATGCAGGGCTTCGAGGCGCTGTGGCTGCCGGGCATGGACCACGCCGGCATCGCGACGCAGAACGTGGTGGAGCGCAAGCTCGCCGCCGAGGGTCTGTCGCGTCACGACCTGGGCCGCGAGCAGTTCGTGGACCGGGTCTGGCAGTGGAAGGCGGAGTCGGGCGGGGCGATCCTGGGGCAGATGAAGCGCCTGGGCGACTCGGTGGACTGGTCGCGTGAGCGTTTCACGATGGACGAGGGCCTGTCCCGGGCCGTGCAGACCATCTTCAAGAAGCTGTACGACGACGACCTGATCTACCGCGCCGAGCGCATCATCAACTGGTGCCCGCGCTGCCTGACCGCGCTGAGCGACATCGAGGTCGAGCACACCGACGACGAGGGCGAGCTGGTCTCGATCCGCTACTCCGACGAGATCGTGGTCGCCACCACCCGCGCGGAGACGATGCTGGGCGACACCGCGGTGGCGGTGCACCCGGACGACGAGCGGTACAGGCACCTCATCGGCACCGAGGTGGAGCTGCCGCTGACCGGCCGGCGCATCCCGATCGTGGGCGACGCGCACGTGGACCCGGCGTTCGGCACCGGCTGCGTGAAGGTGACCCCGGCGCACGACCCGAACGACTTCGAGATCGGCCAGCGGCACAGCCTGCCGTCCATCACGATGATGGACGAGCGCGCGATCATCACGGTGCACGGGCCGTTCCAGGGCCTGGACCGCTACGAGGCGCGTCCCGCCGTGGTCGCCGCGCTGCGCGAGCTCGGGCTGATCGTGGCGGAGAAGCGGCCGTACGTGCACGCGGTGGGGCACTGCTCGCGCTGCAAGACGACGGTGGAGCCGCGGCTGTCGCTGCAGTGGTTCGTCAACACCGGCCCGCTGGCCAAGGCCGCCGGGGACGCGGTGCGCGACGGGCGCACCCGGATCGAGCCGGCCGAGCTGTCCAAGCGTTACTTCGCCTGGGTGGACAACATGCACGACTGGTGCATCTCGCGCCAGCTGTGGTGGGGGCACCGGATCCCGGTCTGGTACGGCCCGGACGGCGAGGTCGTCTGCGTCGGCCCCGACGACGAGATCCCGACCGGCGAGGGCTGGCGCCAGGACGAGGACGTGCTGGACACGTGGTTCTCGTCGGCGCTGTGGCCGTTCTCGACGCTGGGCTGGCCGGAGCAGACCGCCGACCTGTCGAAGTTCTACCCGACCAGCGTGCTGGTGACCGGCTACGACATCCTGTTCTTCTGGGTCGCCCGGATGATGATGTTCGGCCTGTACGCGATGGACGGCAGGCAGCCCTTCGACGTCGTGGCGCTGCACGGCATGGTGCGCGACCAGTACGGCAAGAAGATGAGCAAGTCGTTCGGCAACGTGGTCGACCCGCTGGACTGGATCGACCGCTTCGGCGCCGACGCGACCCGGTTCACCCTGGCCCGCGGCGCGAACCCGGGTTCGGACGTGCCGGTCAGCGAGGAGTGGTGCCAGGGCTCGCGCAACTTCTGCAACAAGCTCTGGAACGCGACCCGGTTCGCCCTGATCAACGGCGCGCACACCGACGGCGAGCTGCCGGCGGAGCTGTCGTCGATCGACCGCTGGATCCTGTCCCGCCTGCAGCACACCATCGCCGAGGTCGACGAGCACTTCGAGGCGTACGAGTTCGCGAAGGTCTGCGACAGCCTGTTCCACTTCGCCTGGGACGACGTCTGCGACTGGTACGTGGAGCTGGCCAAGCCGGTGCTGACCGGCACCGACGCGGCCGCCGCGGACCGCACCCGCCGGGTGCTCGGGCACGTGCTGGACCAGCTGCTGCGCCTGCTGCACCCGGTCATCCCGTTCGTCACCGACGAGCTGTGGTGCGCGCTGACGAAGGCCGAGGGTGACACGTCGGTGACGGTCGCCGCCTGGCCGGTCGCGGACCCGGCGCTGATCGACGATGGGGCCGAGACGGAGCTGGAGACGCTGCAGCGGGTCGTCACCGAGGTGCGCCGGTTCCGCGCCGACCAGGGCCTCAAGCCGGGGCAGCGGGTGGCCGCGGCGCTGGACGGGCTGGCCGGTGCGGGCATCGCCGCGCACGAGCCGCTGATGCGCTTCCTGGCGCGCCTGGACGCGCCCGGGGACGGTTTCAGTGCGACGGGGACCATCGCGGTCGCCGGCGGCGTGACGGTCTCCCTGGACACCCGGGGCAGCATCGACGTGGCCGCCGAGCGGGCCCGCCTGACCAAGGACCGGGCCGCCGCGGAGAAGGAGATCGCGCAGGCCACGGCGAAGCTGGGCAACGAGGGCTTCCTGGCCAAGGCGCCCGAGCAGGTGGTGGGCAAGCTGCGCGAGCGGCTGGCCACGGCCGAGGCCGACCTGACCCGCATCGACGCGGCGCTCGCGCAGCTAGGGTGACATTCGTGAGCCTTTCCGGCCAAGACGGGCAGGATGTTACGTACGCCGAGGCGGAGGCCGCGCTGGACCGGCGCGGCTTCACCCGGATGGTGTTCGACCTGGGGCGCATCGAGGAGCTGCTCGACGTGCTGGGCAGCCCGCAGCGGGCGTACCCGTCGATCCACCTGACCGGCACCAACGGCAAGACCTCGACGGCCCGGATGATCGACAGCCTGCTGCGCGCGCACGGCCTGCACACCGGCCGCTACACCAGCCCGCACCTGGAGACGGTGCGCGAGCGGATCAGCCTGGACGGGCA
Source organism: Catellatospora sp. IY07-71 (assembly GCF_018326265.1). Lineage (GTDB taxonomy): Bacteria > Actinomycetota > Actinomycetes > Mycobacteriales > Micromonosporaceae > Catellatospora. The sequence continues at coordinate 93,092 of NZ_AP023360.1, read as the reverse complement.
GCCGGTCGACGAGGAGCGGTTCGCCGCGGTGTACCGAGAGGTGGGGCCGGTCGCGGAGCTGCTGGACGCGCGCAACGACGAGCCGCTGACCTACTTCGACATGACCACGGCGCTGGCGTTCGCGACGTTCGCGGACGCGCCGGTGGACGTGGCCGTGGTCGAGGTGGGCCTGGGCGGCGCGGAGGACGCCACCAACGTGCTCCAGGCGGGCGTCGCGGTGATCACCCCGATCGGGCTGGACCACACCGAGTGGCTCGGCGACACGATCGAGGACATCGCGCTGGCCAAGTCCGGCATCGTGCACGAGGGCGCCACGCTCATCTGCGCCGCGCAGCCGGAGGAGGCGATGGAGCCGATCCTGGAGCGCTGCGCCGAGGTCGGTGCGACCATCGCCCGCGAGGGCAGCGAGTTCGGCGTGGTCGAGCGCAACCTTGCCCTCGGCGGGCAGGTGCTGACGCTGCAGGGCCTGGGCGGGGTGTACGACGAGATCTTCCTCCCGCTGCACGGCGCGCACCAGGCGCAGAACGCGGCGGTGGCGCTGGCCGCGGTGGAGGCGTTCCTCGGCGCGGGCAAGCACCGGCAGCTGGAGGTGGACCTGGTGCGGGAGGGCTTCGCCACGGCGAGCTCGCCGGGCCGGCTGGAGCGGGTGCGCAGCGCGCCGACCGTGCTGGTCGACGCGGCGCACAACCCGCACGGCATGGCCGCCACGGTGCAGGCGCTGACCGAGGAGTTCGCGTTCCGGCGGCTGGTCGCGGTGGTCGGCGTGCTGGGCGACAAGGACGTGACCGGGGTGCTGGAGCAGCTGGAGCCGGTGGCCGACGAGATCGTCTGCACGCGTAACTCCTCGCCGCGGGCGCTGCCCGCCGAGCAGCTCGGCGAGCTGGCCCGGGACGTGTTCGGCGAGGACCGGGTGCACGTGCACACCGAGCTGCCGGACGCGATCGAGGCCGCGGTGGCCCTGGCCGAGCAGGATGTCGACGCCGGCATCAGCGGCGTCGGCGTGCTGATCACCGGCTCCGTCGTCACGGTGGCGGACGCGCGCAAAATGCTGCAACGATGACCTCGTCCCGGCGAGGATCTGAGATAGACGGCGGCCCGCGCCGACCCGCCGCAGGCGGTAAACGGCGCGGCCGCGTCAAGATCGGTGTTTCGTGTCGAATAGTGCGGTCCAGCCTCACTTTCTGACACGAAGCAGCGATCAAGCCCCCGGACGGAGCCAAGCTCCCGGGCGAGGTCAGGCCCCTGAGCGGGGCCGGGTGTAGCGAGGAGCGGGCGTGAGCAGGAACGGCAACCCGAGTGAGGCGGCGGCCGGCGCGGCGCCGGAGGGCCCGGCGGGCCACGGCCCGGGTGAGGCGCCGGAGCGCGACGTACACCTGAGCCTGGGCGGCAAGCCGAGCGGGCTGCGCAACCCGACCCGCGCGGTGCGCGGGCTGGGCGCGGGCGCGCTGGTGATGGAGGCGCTGGTGCTGCTGCTGGCGCTGCTGCCGATCTGGGTGCTGCGGCCGCCGGGCGGCAGCATGCTGGCGATGACCCTGGCGCTGGTCGCGGTGGTGGTCTGCGTCGCGCTGTCGGCCACGCTGCGCCACCCGTGGGGCTGGTGGGCGGTGTCGGTGTTCCAGGTCGTGCTGATCGCGCTGGGCTTCGTGCACTGGGCGTTCGCCGTGGTCGGCGTGATCTTCGGGCTGGTCTGGGTGTACGTCCTCTACGCCCGCCGCACGATCACCGGGCCTTCCACTCGATGATGGCGATGCCGTGGCCGTCGGGGTCACGGAACGAGGCGGCCCACAGCTCCAGGCGCTCGCCGTGGTTGACCACGCGCGGGGCGTAGGTGAACTTCACGCCGCGCACCTTCAGCTCCTGGTAGACCGCGTCGACGTCGCCGACCTCCAGGTTCAGGTGGATGTGGCGGCGGTTGACCGGGGTCAGCTCCTGCGCCGTACGCAGCACCAGCCGGGTGTCGCCGGAGGCGAGCACGACGTTGCCCTGCCCGCCGTCGACCTCGTAGAAGCCGAGCAGGTCGTGGTAGAAGGCGCGGGACCGGGCCAGGTCGGTGACCAGCAGGGTGATGCCGACGCCCTGGATGGAGCCGGCCACGGCGGGCCGGGCCGGGGGCGCGGCGACCAGCACGTCGTCGAGCCGGTTGGCGGGCGCGACCGGGTCGGCCACCGCCGCGGGCGCGGCCGCCGGGGCCGCCAGCGGGGCCGCCGCCGGGTCGGGCAGCGGCACCTGGCGGGTGATCGTGTCCGACACCAGCGGCGCGGCCGGCTCCGGCACGCCCGCGAAGTCGATCAGGTTGATCGAGTCGAAGTCGGGCGACTCCGCGTCCATCGGGGTGCGCGGCGACGGCATGTCGGCGCTGTACAGCTCCCCCTCCAGCACCGCGACCTGCGCGGGCTCGTCCCGCGGGGGCGTGGGGGAGGGCCGCCGGTGCGGGCTCGGGCTCGGCCGCCGGGGCAGCGGATCGTCCACGCGCACCGCGTCGAGGTCGATCGGGTCGTCGTCGCGGTAGCCGGCGTAGGTGTCGTCGCCGGGGTGCCCGAGGCCGTGGTCGTCGTGGCCGTCCGCGTAGTGCGGGTCGTCGTCGTAGTCCGCGTCGGGGTCGTGGAACAGGTCGTCCTCGTACGCCTGCTCGAAGCGCTCGCCGTGGGTGGCCACCCGGTCCCACTGGATCCTGATGCGCCGCGCGTCGGCGACGGAGACCAGGGCGGGCAGCGTGTCACCGGCGTCCGGCCACTTCAGCACCGGCACCCGGGGGTCGTTCATGACCACGGTCTGGCCGGGGTGTCCCGGCGCGTCCACCAGCACCTGCATCTCGCAGCGGCCGTACTCGACGCTCAGCGGCGGCTCGGACACCTTGACCACGTGCACCGTGCCGGCCACGTACGCCTTGTCGGCGCCGAGCATCGAGGCGGTGGTGAGCAGGGCGACGCCGACCACGACCATGGCCGCGCCGACCGCGCCCAGCGGCCAGCTGCCCAGCCCGGCGGCCATCGAGATGACGAACAGACCCAGCGCGCCGAGGCACACGGCGGTGGTCACCCGGCCGGGCCGGACCGGTTTACGCCCCAACCGTGCCAACGCGTCCTCCCCGAGCGCTGGTGCGACCACAGCGCGCCGTATCCCCGCGACGCTGTGTCTTCAATCCATGACCTTAGGCGGGTCCGTCGATCGAGAAAAGTGCCGCCGGGTAGGCTGGTGAACCCACCTCGCATCGCCGCAGGTGAGGACATGTGTCGCCTTCAAGGAGGAAGTTCGTGGCGGAACGTTCGCTCGTGCTGATCAAGCCGGATGCGGTGCGCCGCGGCCTGGTCGGGGAGATCATCGGCCGTTTCGAACGCAAGGGGCTGGCCCTGGACGCGCTCGTGCTGCGCACGATGGACGCCGATCTCGCCGACGCGCACTACGCCGAGCACGTCGAGAAGCCGTTCTACCCGCCGCTGAAGGACTTCATGACCTCGGGCCCGCTGGTGGCCGCGATCGTCTCCGGCGACCAGGCCGTCGCGGTGATCCGCGCCCTGGTCGGCGCGACCGACGGCCGGGTCGCGGCCGCGGGCACCATCCGCGGCGACCTGTCCCTGTCCAACCGGGAGAACCTGGTGCACGCCTCCGACTCGACCGAGTCGGCGGAGCGCGAGATCAAGCTCTGGTTCCCGGAACTGTCGTAGCCCCTTCCTACGGTGGCCGCCATGTCGGTAGCCACCTATTCGTACGCGAGGTCCTCCGCGCTCACCGCGGGGGGCCTCGATCTGCAGACGTCCGGCGGGTGCGGGACGCATCCCCGGTTCTTCGACGGCTTCATGACCACGCCGCAGACGGTCGCGCTCGGCCTGCTGGCCGTCGCCGAGGTCGCCCGGGCGCGCTACTACCAGCGCACCGACTGGGCCAGCCTGGACCCCGTGGTCACCGGCAGCGACGACATGCTGCGCTTCGAGTCGTTCAGCGGCTGCTGCGGCGTGTACGCGCGGATGGACGTGCTTCCGTCCGGTCTGGACGGTGAGCGGCCGGAGCACGGCACCACCAATGTGGACGTCAACGTGCCGCTGCAGCTCGCGCTGGCCCGGGTCGGCGGGCTCGACCCGCTGCACCTGGCGGTCGGCCCGCAGGACCTCACCGTGTCCACGATGGACGGCACCGTGGTCGAGCGCAAGGTGCCGCTGCCCGGCCGCTGGCTGCGCGGCTTCGCCCAGGTGCACGCGATCACCGCGGGCATGGAGCCGCGGCTGCGGGTCGACGCCGCGCAGGCCGCGGACTTCCTGCGCCGGCTGCCGAAGGACCGCGGCACGCTGTGGGTGGTGCCCGCCGGGCGCGGCCTGCGGCTGACCTCCCGCCCGGTGCCCGGCGCGGTCTGCCTCACCGGCACCGACCGGCTCGGCGCGCTGCGCGCGCTGGTGCGGCACGCGGGCACGCTGACCGTGTACGGCCCGGCCGTGCGCCCCGGCAGCGGCCCGGTCGCCTCGGTCTGGGAGCTGGCCACCCCGACGCTGCGGCTGTCGCTGACCCTGTCGCCCGAGCCGTACCGGGGCTTCTCCGGCGAGGGCGCGGTGCTGGCCTCGCTGGCCGCCGACGACGTCGCCGACGCCGCCGACCGGATCAGCGAGGTCCTGGCGCAGGCGCCGACCCTCGACGCCGACGCGCTGGCCGTGGCCACCGGCCTGGTCCCCGAGCAGGTCCGCTCAGGGCTGGCGCTGCTCGGCACGGCCGGCCGGGTCGGCTACGACGCGGCCGAGGCGACGTACTTCCACCGCGTGATGCCGTTCCCCGCCGCCGCGGAGAAGCTCAACCCGCGCCTGGCCGGGGCGCGGGCCCTGGTCGAGGCGGGCGCGGTCACCGTCACCGCGGACGTGGCGGTGGTACGCGGCACCGGCGCGACCTACCAGGTGCGCCTGGCCGAGGGGGCGCCCGCCGGGTGCACCTGCCCCTGGTGGGCCAAGCACCGCGGCGATCGCGGCCCCTGCCGCCACCAGCTCGCGGTGACCCTCACCGGAGCGGCGTCGTGACCGCGCCGGCCCCGGTGCGGACCGCGGCGGGACTGCCCGAGCGGCTGGAGCGCGCGCTGGACGCCGCGTCGGCCCAGGAGGTGCTGGCGTGGGTGCGCGCGGCCGAGGAGAAGCAGCGGCGGGCCGCCTTCGCCGAGGTGGTCGCCCACCAGCGGCGCGGGTCGAGCTGGCGGGAGTGGCGGGTGTGGCAGGCCCGCAACGTGGCGTACGCCGTGGCGCTCGCCGGGTGCGCGTCCACCGCGAAGAAGGCCGCCACGGCGCTCAACCGGGGCGACATGGCCTGGACCTTCGCCCAGGGCGACCCGGCGCCCGTCGTCGAGGCGCTGCGCCTGCGCGCCGTGCCGTGGACCGGCGAGCTGGCGCACCTGCTGGCCGCCAAGCTCCCCACCGAGGGCGGCAACTGGCCGCTGGTGTACGCCCTGACCGTGGCGGGCGGGGGCGAGCCGCCGGCGTCGGAGCAGTTCGTGGCCGGGTGGATCGACCGCGTGCGCGAGTCCGCCGACCCCGACGCGGAGCTGCGCGACGGGCCGTACACCGCGCTGCTGCTGCCGCTGCTGTTCACCCACGACCGGCTCGGCTCGCGGCTGGACTACACGTACGGCGCGCGCGGCTTCCTGCCCGCGCTGATGCGGTTGGGCGAGGCGGACCCGGCGGTGCGGGTGCAGCTGCTCGACGGGTGCCGCGCCCGGCTGCTGCGCGGCGGGCGGCCCGGTGAGCTGCGCGGCTACCTGCGCATGCACGACGAGCTGGCGCCCGCCCCGGCGGAGGTCGCGCCGGCCGCCGCGGACTACGTACGGCTGGTGGAGGGCGGCAACCCGACCGTGGCGGGCATGGCGCAGCGCGCGCTGCGCGACGCCGACGAGGCCGGGCTGCTGGACTGGGACACCGTGCGCGACGTCGCCGCGACGGCGCTCGCCCGGCCCGAGAAGATCCTGGTGAAGACGCAGACGGCGTGGCTGCGCCGGGCCGCCCGCCGCCGCCCGGAGCACGCCGCGGAGATCAGGGAGCTGCTCGCCCCGCCGGAGCCGGAGGCGGTGCCCGTGCCGGTGGCGCTGCCGGTGCCGGTGCCCGCGCCGCTCGGCCCGGCACTGGACGGGCTGCCGCAGGTGACCGAGGAGCTGTCGGCGATGCTGGCCGGCGACTGGTCGGTGCCGACCGTGGAGCGGGTGCTGGCCGGGATCGCGCACTGGCGCGTGCACGACCAGGACGCGCTGGCCCGTGCCGTACGCCCGCTGGTCGACGGCAACCACCCCGGCTGGGGCAGGCTGGCCGAGCAGCTGCGGGAGCTGCTGCTCACGGTCGTCGTCGCGCCCGGCCGCTCGGCCCGGTGGCGGCAGCTGGCCGACGTGTTCCGGGACGGCGGCGCGGTGCCGGTGCGGCAGCTGCACCAGCTCCGCGTGCACGGCAACGGACTGCACCTGGTGCTCGCGGTGCGGCTGGCCGAGATGTCGGTGCAGCTGGGCCGCCGCCCGGCGCCGGTGCTGATGGCCACCCCCACCCACGCGAGCGGCCTTCTGGAGCCGGAGGTGCTGCTACGGCGGCTGGAGCAGGCCGAGCGCGACGGCTGGCAGCCGTGGGCCGCCGACCTGGATCAGGCCCTGCTGCGCCTGCCGCGCGAGGTGGACCGGGCGGTCGCCACCGCGGCGCTGCGGCTGCGCTCGCCCGCCGGGGCCGCCTTCGCGCACTGGATCAGCGGGCCGGTGCCCGACCCGGTGTCGCTGCGGCAGGACCAGACCCCGGACGGCAAGCTCCCGCGCTACTCGTGGGAGCGCCAGCCGGCCCTGCGCCGGGTCGTCGTGGTGGAGCCGCCGGAGCACGTCAGCCCGCTGATGCGGGAGCTGCTGACGGTGTCCCGGGGCAACCGGCCGGTCTGGGCGGCCGCCGCGATCGAGGCGCCCGAGCAGTGGACGGCCGCGCTGCCGTCGCACCGCGAGGTGGTCGCCGCCGCCGCGCTGCCGTCGCTCGCCGCGCTCGCCGACCTGGACCACGAGGGCGGCGGGGTGCTGCTGGCGCAGCTCGCCGAGGTCGGCGGCCCGGCCGGCCCGGCGGTGCACCTGGCGCTGGCGTACGGCCTGGCGGCCCGCTCCGCCGCGGACCGCGTCGGCGCGGTGGACGGCCTGCTCGGCCTGGCCGCGACCGGCGACCTGGACGGCTCCGTGCTGGGCCGGGAGCTGGGCGAGCTGGCCGCCGCCGGGGTGCTGAAGGTGAACCGCGTCGCGTCCGCCCTCAACGACGCGGCCGCCGCCGGTGCGGTGTCGGCGGTGTGGCAGACCGCGGCCGCGGCTCTGGTCCCGCTGTCCGCCCTGGACAAGGCCCGTCCCGGCACGGCCGACCTGATGGCCGTCGCGGCCCGGTGCGCCCGCGCGTCCGGCGCGACGGGCCTGCCGCCCGAGCTGGCGGCCCTGGCGGCCCGTGGCGGATCGAGCCGCCTGGTCGCCGAGGCGCGCGAGCTGCAGGCGGCGCTGTCCGCGTGACGTGGACGCGTTAAGAAGGGCACCTTCTACCACCCATGGGGTGAAGAAGGTGCCCTTCCTTCGGGAGGGTCAGCCCTTGCCGTTGCTGACCGACTCGTTGGTGAGCACGATCTCGGTGTCGGCGGCGACCTTGCTGCCCGCCTTCACCGACTGCTTGACGACCTTCCAGCTGACCAGCAGCGTCAGCTCCTTGCCGTCGTCGCCGACGAACCTCACGTTGGTGAAGCCCGCGGCGGCCAGGATCTTCTCGGCGTCCTCGGCCTTCTTGCCGACCACGTTGGGCACGGTCAGCAGCGCCGGCTCGGGGCTCGGCGCGGCCGTCGGCGACGCGGCGGCACTGGGGCTGGCCGCGGCCGTCGGGCTCGCGGCGGCGCTCGGGTCGGTGGCGGCGCTCGGGCTGGCCGGGACGGCAGCGGAGGCGGTGGCCGCCACGGACGGCGACGCGGCCGGGTCCGGCTCGCTCTTCTGCCACCACTTCATGTAGGCGAACCCACCGCACAGCAGCAGCAGGAGGATCAGGAGCAGGAGCAGCAGCAGGAGCAGCCAGCGCTTGCGGCCGCCCTTGTCGTCGTCCTTGTCCTTGTCGTCCGCGCCGTGTGCCGGCTGGTACTCGCCGTCCTTGTCCTTGTCCTTGCCCTTGTCGTCGGCGGGCGGGGGCGTCGAGCCGGAATAGGGGTTGTCGTCGGGGTCTGACACGTCAGGTGCCTCTCGATATCCGATGTGTACTCACGCAGCAGCACGTATGCGAACATCGGCCATGATGGCGGCAGCGACGCCTGCGGTCACTCGACCGGCGGTAGCGACACCACTCACCGAACGGTCAGCGGTCAGCCCGGCGAGACCAGGGACACCAGGGCCAGCCCGGCCGGCTCCAGCCCGTAGAGCACCTGCCGGCCGACCCGGTGCCGGTGCGCCACACCGGCTTCCACCAGCACGGACAAGTGTTCGGACACGGTGCTCGGGGCCAGCCCGAGGGTCGCGGCGAGGCCCGCGGTGGTGGCGGGCACGGTCAGCGAGCGCAGGATCGTGGTGCGCCCCCGGCCCAGCAGCAGCGCCAGCCGATCACTGTCGGATTCCCGCGCGGTGTGTCCGGCGCCACCGGCCAGCACCGCGTTTCCGCGCGCCGCGTACGTCACCGCGATGACCTCGGGGTCGTCCGTGCTGCAGGCGAGCATGCCGTGGGAGAACAGCACCGGCACCAGCAGCAGCCGCTTGTCGGTCGCCCGCACCGTGAAGTCGCGGAGCTTGTGGAGCGTGAGCACCGGGCGCTGCCAGGTGACCCGTTCGTGCAGATCGGACAGCAGCGCGTCGGGCCCCTCGGCGGCCAGCAGGCGGGCCCGGTGCAGCACCTCCTCCTCCAGCGCGGTACGCATGGCGGGCCAGTACGGCGCCATCGCCTCGCGCCAGAACGCGGCCAGGCTGTCGGCGACCCGGGCGAACGCCGCCCGGGGATCGGTGACGAACGGCCGGTGCGGCTCCGGCACGCCGTCCGGGAAGTGGGCGGCGTACTGCGCCAGCGCGAGGTCCGCCGGTGTGTCGCGGATCCGTGCCAGCTCGTCGGCGATGGTGGCGTTGGCGGACGGCACCGGCAGCAGGCAGTCGGGGAAGCCCCCGCCGATGTTCACGTAGAGGCGCAACGGGTCGTCGTCGGGCCGGCCGTCCAGCACCCGGCGCGCGTTGCCGGCCCAGGCGGTGTAGGGCCACGGCGCGGGCGCGGGTTTGCCGAGCAGGGAGAGGGCGCAGGCGGTCTCCCAGAGCGGGGAGATCGCGATGCGGGTGCGGGACAGGGTCGCCTCATCGAGTTCGATCCGCAGCACGGATAGACGGTAACAGCGTTCCGCAACGATGCGACAGGACTAGTAGCATGGTGGCATGCTGCTGCAGACTCCGAAGCTGGACACCGACGACCTGCGCGTGCTCGCCGAGATCGACAAGATGCGCGACGACCTGAGCATCCATGTCCGAGCACGCCCGCACTGGACGGGGCAGCTGCGCCGGCAGCTCACCGCCGCCGCCATCCAGGGCTCGAACACGATCGAGAAGATCACCGTGGGCATGTCGGACGCGCGGGCCGCGGTGGAGGGACAGCCCATGTCGGTGGACGTCACCGACGACACCCAGAAAGCCATCCTTGGGTATCGCGACGCGCTGACCTATGTGCAGCAGGCGCCGCACATCGCGGATTTCGAGTATCACCGCTCGCTGCTGTCCACGCTGCATTTCATGATCGCCAAATACGACATGTCGAAGTGGCCGGGCCGCTACCGCACCGGCGGAATCTTCGTGACCAGCTCTGATCCGTTGCGTCCGGCCTACACGGGTCCCGACCCGGAACTGGTTCCCGGCCTGATGGAGGAGCTGGTGGACTGGCTGAACGCGGGCGACCTCGACCAGCCGGCCCTCGTCCGCGCAGCGATGGCGCACCTCAACCTGGTCTCGATCCACCCATGGCGCGACGGCAACGGCCGGATGTCGCGCTGCCTGCACACGCTGGTGCTGGCGCGGGACGGAGTGGTGGCCGCCGAGTTCTCCTCGATCGAGGAGTGGCTCGGCCACGAGATCAACACGTTGGCGTACTACCAGGCGCTGCAGAGCCGGGGGGAGACGTTCCGGCCGGAGGCCGACTGTCACACCTGGCTGCGGTTCGTCCTCTCGGCGCACCATCAGCAGGCGCAGACGATCCAGGCACGGGTGGACTACACGGTGCGGTTGTGGCGGGAGCTGGAGACGGTGGCGGCCGAGCGGGGGCTGCCCGAGCGGGTGGTGTCCGCGCTGTACGCGGCGGCGCTGGGCGAGCTGCGGCGGGCCACCTACCAGGGGGACGAGGAGCTGAGCCGGGACCAGGCCATCCGGGACGTGCAGGCGCTGGTCAAGAACGGCCTGGTGCGCCCGAAGGGCAACGCGGTGACCAGGGTCTACCTGATCGACGGCGAGGCGCGCGAGGCGCATCTGGCCGCGATGGACGCCGTCCGCAAGCCGATGCGCGAGCCGTACCGCCGGTAAGTGAATCATGCCAATTCGCAACGGCGACACCTCGAAGCATTGACATCGATCTCCATACCTCCTGTAATGGATCGTGAACTCATCGTGATCTGACGGCGTGCCCTGCCGCCGTGCGTCCGCCTCCCGGAACGGAGGAACGCCGTGTACGCCATACCCCCGGTGGACTGTCCCATCGCGCCCCGGCTGTCCCCGCACGTCGCCGAGGCGGAGCGGGAGCTGACCGGCTGGGCGCGAAAGTGCGGCCTGATCAGCGACGACGACGGGCGGCGCTGGCTGGCCGCCGAGGCGTACGCGGGTCACGCCGGGCGCATCTTCCCCGATGTGGAGCCCGCCGACCTGGCCCTGCTCGGCATGATCTTCGCCTGGTTCTACCTGATCGACGACGCCTGCGACGGGTCCGCGACGCCGGAGCCGGGCCGCACCCGGCGCTACGTGACCGAGCTGCTCGCGCTGCTGCACGGCTCGCACCGGCCGACCGAGGTGTTCACCGGCCCGGCGCGGACGATGCTGATCGAGATCTGGGCCGCGCTGCGCGACGAGATGCCCGCCGCCTGGCAGGAGCGGTTCACCGTCGGGGTGGCCCGCTACCTCGCCGGGGTGATCGAGGAGGCGGAGAACAAGACGGCCGGGCGGCGGCCGGGCGTGGCGGAGTACGTCGAGCTGCGCCGCGCGGCGTCGGCGGCGGAGATCTCGCACCTGCTGACCGAGTTCGCCACGCACACCCGGCTGCCGGACGCGATCTACCACCACCCGGCGCTGCGCGCGGTGCGTACGGCCGGCAACGACCTGCTGTCCTGGTTCAACGACCTGCACTCGCTGGACAAGGACATCGCCACCGCGGGCGGGCACAACCTGGTGCTGGCCATCGCGCACGAGCGGGGCCTGCCGATCGAGGCGGCGGTGCCGGCGGCGGTGGCGATGTGGCAGGAGCGGATGGACGGCTTCGGGGCGCTGCGGGCGCGGGTGCCCTCGTTCGGCGCCCAGTTCGACGGGGCGGTGCGCTGCCACCTGGACGGGGTCGCCCGTTCGGTGCGCGGCACCCTGGACTGGACGCTGATCAGCGGGCGCTACCGGACCGACGCGCCGGAAACCCCGTAGACCGGGGCCGGGGGAGTCCGGGTAACCTGGAGCGCACAGGCATCGACCCGGCCATCACCGGTGAGCCTCCGGAAGAACGGGCCGCGCGGCCTCAGCCACGCGGCCTCAGTAGAACCGGACGGGACGGCCCGTCACAGCCGACACGAGCGGTCCGTTCCGCACCTGGGAGCGGGCAAGCGAGGTGGTACCGCGGGCTGATCATGGCTCGTCCTCGCACTGTGAGACGACAGTGACGAGTGTGACGAGGAGCCCGCGATGGCTTACCCACTGCACGACGCCGCGGCGCAGGGCGTCCCGGCGAGCCCGGACCTGCCCGCGCTGGAGCGGCGCGTGCTCGACTTCTGGGCCGCGGACAAGACCTTCGCGGCCAGCGTGGAGCAGCGCGACGCCGGGGCGAAGGGGTCGAACGAGTTCGTCTTCTACGACGGCCCGCCGTTCGCCAACGGCCTGCCCCACTACGGCCACCTGCTGACCGGCTACGTCAAGGACGTGGTGCCGCGTTATCAGACCATGCGCGGGCGCCGGGTGGAGCGCCGCTTCGGCTGGGACACCCACGGCATGCCGGCCGAGGTGGAGGCGGAGAAGCAGCTCGGCATCACCACCAAGGCCGAGATCCTGGACATGGGCCTGGCCGAGTTCAACGAGGCCTGCCGCACCTCCGTGCTGCGCTACACCAGCGAGTGGGAGCGGTACGTCACCCGCCAGGCGCGCTGGGTCGACTTCGCCAACGACTACAAGACGCTCGACCTGGACTACATGGAAAGCGTCATGTGGGCCTTCAAGACCTTGTACGACAAGGGCCTGGTGTACGAGGGCTTCCGCGTGCTGGCGTACTGCTGGCGCTGCGAGACGCCGCTGTCCAACACCGAGACCCGGATGGACGACGTCTACAAGGACCGGCAGGATCCGACGCTGGCGGTGAAGTTCCAGCTCGACTCCGGCGAGAAGGTCGCGGTGTGGACCACCACGCCGTGGACCCTGCCGAGCAACCTGGCGCTGGCCGTCGGCCCCGACATCGACTACGCGGTCATGGAGAAGGACGGCGAGAAGCTGCTGCTCGGCGCGGCGCGCGTCGAGTACTACGCCAAGGAGCTCGAAGGCTACGCGCGCACCGGCACCGTGAAGGGCGCCGACCTGGTCGGGAAGCGGTACACGCCGCTGTTCCCGTTCCTGGTGGACCACGCGGGGGACAACGCGTTCCAGGTGCTCGGGGCGGACTTCGTGACCACCGAGGACGGCACCGGGGTGGTGCACCTCGCGCCGGCCTTCGGTGAGGACGACCAGAACACCTGCAACGCGGCGGGCATCCCGACCGTGGTGACGGTCGACGAGCGGGCGCGGTTCACCGCGCTGGTCCCGGCGTACGAGGGCCAGCAGGTCTTCGACACCAACAAGGCGGTCATCCGCGAGCTGAAGGACCGCGGCATGGTGCTGCGGCACGAGACCTACACCCACTCCTACCCGCACTGCTGGCGGTGTGACACGCCGCTGGTCTACAAGGCGGTGTCGAGCTGGTTCGTGAAGGTCACCGCGTTCCGCGACCGCATGGTGGAGCTGAACCAGCAGATCAACTGGACCCCGGAGCACGTCAAGGACGGCTCGTTCGGCAAGTGGCTGGCCAACGCCCGCGACTGGTCGATCAGCCGCAACCGGTTCTGGGGCTCGCCGATCCCGGTGTGGGTCTCCGACGACCCGAACCACCCGCGGGTGGATGTCTACGGCTCGCTGGCGCAGCTGGAGGCGGACTTCGGGGTGAAGGTCACCGACCTGCACCGCCCGTACGTCGACGAGCTGACCCGGCCGAACCCGGACGACCCGACGGGGCAGTCGACCATGCGCCGGGTGCCGGAGGTGCTGGACTGCTGGTTCGAGTCGGGCTCGATGCCGTTCGCCCAGGTGCACTACCCGTTCGAGAACCAGGAGTGGTTCGAGGACCACTACCCGGGCGACTTCATCGTCGAGTACATCGGACAGACGCGCGGCTGGTTCTACACCATGCACGTGCTGGCCACCGCGCTGTTCGACCGGCCCGCGTTCCGCAGCTGCGTCAGCCACGGCATCCTGCAGGGCTCCGACGGCCGCAAGATGTCCAAGAGCCTGCGCAACTACCCGGACGTCTACGAGATGTTCGACCGCTACGGCGCCGACGCCATGCGCTGGATGCTGATGAGCTCCCCGGTGCTGCGCGGCGGCGACATGGCCGTCAACGAGGCGGGCATCCGGGACTCGGTGCGCCAGGTGCTGCTGCCGCTGTGGAACGTGTACTACTTCTTCACGCTCTACGCCAACGCCGCCGGGCACACCGCCCGGCGCCGGGTCGACTCCACGCACGTGCTGGACCGCTACGTGCTGGCCAAGACCCGGGAGCTGGTCGAGACGACGACGGAGCAGCTGGACGCGTACGACCTCTCGGCGGCCTGCGCCGGGGTGCGGACCTATCTGGACGCGCTGACCAACTGGTACGTGCGCCGCAGCCGGGACCGCTTCTGGGCGGGCGACGCCGAGGCGTTCGACACGCTGTACACGGTGCTGGAGACGCTGGCCCGGGTGGTGGCGCCGCTGGCGCCGCTGACCGCGGAGGAGATCTGGCGCGGCCTGACCGGCGAGCGCTCGGTGCACCTGGCCGACTGGCCGGACGCCGCGTCGCTGCCGGCCGACCACGACCTGGTCGCCACCATGGACCGGGTGCGCGAGGTGTGCTCGGCGGCGCTGTCCCTGCGCAAGGCCAAGGGCCTGCGGGTGCGGCTGCCGCTGCGCACGCTGACCGTGGCCACGCCGGACGCGTCCAGCCTGCGCGGCTTCGCCGAGCTGATCGCCGACGAGGTCAACGTGAAGTCGGTCGAGCTGAGCGACGACCTGACCGGCCACTGCGAGCAGGTGCTCAACGTGGTGCCGCGGGTGCTCGGCCCGCGCGTGGGCGGCTCGGTGCAGCAGGTCATCAAGGCGGTCAAGGCGGGGGAGTGGTCCCTGGCCGACGGCTCACCCGTGGCCGCCGGGGTCACCCTGCAGGAGGGTGAGTACGAGCTGAAGCTGGTCGCCGCCGACGCGGAGCACTCCGCCCCGCTGCCCGGCGACGCGGGCGTGGTCGTGCTCGACACCGAGGTCACCCCGGCGCTGGAGGCCGAGGGCCTGGCCCGGGACGTGGTCCGGGTGGTGCAGCAGGCCCGTCGCGAGGCGGACCTGGCCATCACCGACCGGATCGCGCTGACCGTCGCCGCGCCGGACGACGTGGCCGCGGCGGTGCGCGAGCACCAGGCGTTCCTGGCCGCCGAGACGCTTGCCGACAGCGTGAGCTTCGGCACGGTCGAGGCGGGCTTCGCCGGTGAGGTCGGCGACGGCGGCACGGTCACCGTGGCCGTGGCGCGCAGCTGACAGCGGCCCAACGCTGACCGGCGGCTCAGTCCGCCGGAGCAGGCCGAACGGGGCGCCGCCCTGCCGTGACGAACGGCACGGTGCGGCGCCCCGCTCGCTGCGTGGACGTATTCAAGCAGCTCAGCACAGCGGCGACCGGGTCGCGCGGGCGCGCAGTATGGCATTCTCCCGCTGTTTGGGCGACTGTTGCCGGGGTATGGGCCCGCCGGGAGGACTACCGTAAGCTCATCGGCCGGCTAGCTCATACCCTGTGGAGGCAGAAAGTGCCGGTGCTCTATACGGTCGGATTGTGGACGGTGGCGCCCGCGATCAAGCTGGGCTGGCGGCCCACGATCGAGGGTGCGGAGCACATCCCCGCCACCGGCGGCGCGATCTTCGCAGGCAACCACCTGTCCGTCGCCGACGAGCTGTTCCTCGGCTCCGCGGTGGGCCGGCACATCTCCTTCTGGGCCAAGGAGGACTACTTCACCGGCAGCGGCGTCAGCGGCCTGTTCTTCCGCACGCTGATGGGCGGCCTGGGCGCGATCCCCGTGCACCGCTCCGGCGGCCGGGCCGCGCTGAGCGCCTTCGACGCGGCGATCCCGGTGCTCCAGGAGGGCGGCCTGGTCGCCGTCTACCCCGAGGGCACCCGCTCGCCCGACGGCCGCCTCTACCGCGGCCGCACCGGCGTGGCGCGGCTCGCGCTCGCCGCGGACGTGCCGATCATCCCGGTCGGCATGATCGGCACCGACAAGGTGCAGCCGATCGGCCAGGCGCTGCCGTCGCTGAAGCCCAACCAGGTCACCGTGAAGTTCGGCAAGCCGATCGAGGTCGGCGCCTGGAAGGACGCCGAGTCCGCCAGCACCGCCGCCCGTGAGGTCACCGACACGGTGATGACCGCCATCCAGCAGCTCACCGGCCAGGAGTACGTGCCCCGGTACGCTCCGAAGAAGCGGGCGGACGAGCCGCAGGAGTAGCGGCTCATCGGTGCCGATACCGGACATCGGGTGCGAACTCGCCCGAGGTCTGGTCGTCCTGCGCGACCGCGTACCCTTGATACCCATGCGTGGCGAGTCGGTCTTTCCCCAGCTTGAGCAGTTGCTGCCGTTGATCAGCAAGCCCATCCAGTACGTGGGTGGTGAGCTGGGCGCGGTGGTCAAACCGTGGGAGTCGGCCACTGTGCGCTGGGTGCTGTCGTACCCGGACGCGTACGAGGTCGGCCTGCCCAACCAGGGCGTGCAGATCCTCTACGAGGTGCTCAACGAGCGGGAGGACGTGCTCGCCGAGCGCACCTACGCGGTCTGGCCGGACCTCGAGAAGCTGATGCGCGAGCACGACGTGCCGCAGTTCACCGTCGACTCGCACCGCGCCGTCGGCGACTTCGACCTGTTCGGCCTGTCCTTCTCCACCGAGCTGGGCTACACCAACATGCTCACCGAGCTGAGCCTGGCGAAGATCCCGCTGCTCGCCGCCGACCGCGACGAGTCGCACCCGATCGTGGTCGCGGGTGGGCATGCCGCGTTCAACCCGGAGCCGATCGCCGACTTCATCGACGCCGCCGTGCTCGGCGACGGCGAGGAGGCGGTGCTCGAGATCACCGACATCGTCGCCGCCTGGAAGCGCGAGGGCAGCCCCGGCGGCCGGGACGAGATCCTGCTGCGCCTGGCCAAGACGGAGTCGGTGTACGTGCCGCGCTTCTACGACGTGGACTACCTGGCCGACGGCCGGATCCAGCGCGTGGTGCCCAACCGTCCGGGCGTGCCGTTCCGGGTGCACAAGCGCACGACGATGGACCTGGACGCCTGGCCGTACCCGAAGAAGCCGCTGGTGCCGCTGGCCGAGACGGTGCACGAGCGGTTCGCCGTGGAGATCTTCCGCGGCTGCACCCGGGGCTGCCGCTTCTGCCAGGCCGGCATGATCACCCGCCCGGTGCGCGAGCGGTCCATCACCACCGTGGCGCAGATGGTGCACGAGGGGCTGGAGTTCTCCGGTTTCACCGAGGTGGGCCTGCTGTCGCTGTCGTCGGCCGACCACTCGGAGATCGGCGACATCTGCTCCGGCCTGGCCGACCAGTACCAGGGCACCAACGTCTCGCTGTCGCTGCCGAGCACCCGGGTGGACGCGTTCAACATCGACCTGGCCCAGGAGCTGTCGCGCAACGGCCGGCGGACCGGCCTGACCTTCGCGCCCGAGGGCGGATCCGAGCGCATCCGCAAGGTCATCAACAAGATGGTGACGGAGGAGGACCTGATCCGCACCGTCACCACGGCGTACTCGAACGGCTGGCGGCAGGTGAAGCTGTACTTCATGTGCGGCCTGCCCACCGAGACCGACGAGGACGTGCTGCAGATCGCCCGGCTGGCGCACAACGTCATCAAGTCGGGCCGCCAGGCGACCGGCTCCAAGGACATCCGCTGCACCGTGTCCATCGGCGGGTTCGTGCCCAAGCCGCACACCCCGTTCCAGTGGGCCGCCATGGAGCGCCCCGAGGTGATCGACGGGCGGCTCAAGGCGCTCAAGAACGAGATCAACTCGGACCGCTCGCTGGGCCGGGCCATCGGCTTCCGCTACCACGACGGCGAGCCGTCGCTGATCGAGGGCCTGCTGGCGCGCGGTGACCGCCGCGTCGGCGCGGTCATCCGCAAGGTGTGGGAGGAGGGCGGCCGCTTCGACGGCTGGAGCGAGCACTTCTCGTACCGGCGCTGGGTGGACGCCTGCGCCGAGGTGCTGCCCGGCTTCGGCGTGGACCTGGACTGGTTCACCACCCGCGAGCGGGAGCAGTCCGAGGTGCTGCCCTGGGACCACCTGGACTCCGGGCTGGACAAGGACTGGCTCTGGCAGGACTGGCAGGACGCCCTGACCGAGTACGAGCAGGACGACTGCCGCTGGACGCCGTGCTTCGACTGCGGCGTGTGCCCGTCCATGGACACCCAGATCCAGATCGGGCCCACCGGCCAGAAGCTGCTGCCGATCACGCCGGTCAACACCGGCCTGCGCGTGCCCGCGGGAGCCTGACCATGGGACGGACCAAGAACCAGCCCGAGGGCGGCCAGGCCCCCGTCGTGCAGCGGGTGCGGGTGCGCTACGCCAAGCGCGGCCCGCTGCGTTTCACCTCACACCGTGACTTCGCTCGCGCCATCGAGCGGGCGATCCACCGGGCGGGCGTGCCGATCGCGTTCTCGCAGGGCTTCACCCCGCACCCGAAGATCTCGTTCGCCAGCGCCGCGCCGACCGGGGTCGCCTCCGAGGCGGAGTACCTGGAGCTCGGCCTGCGCGAGCGGGTGGAGCCGGAGGCGCTGTGCAAGGCGCTGGACGCGGCGCTGTCGCCGGGCCTGGACGTGCTGGAGGCGGTCGAGGTGCACGCCGCCGGCAGCCTGGCCGACCGGATCACCGCCTCGCGCTGGCGGATCGAGCTGCCCGGCGTGTCGGACGAGCAGCTGTCCACCGCGGTCGCCGCGTTCGTCGCGCAGAGTGAGGTGCTGGTCGAACGCCTCACCAAGCAGGGTCGCCGCACCTTCGACACCCGGGGCGCGGTGGCCGCCATCGAGGCGGTCCCGTCACAGACCTCACCACCTGGCGTGGTCGTGACCGCCCCGTGTGCGATACTCGACCTTGTCGTGCGGCAGGTCACTCCCTCCGTGCGACCCGATGACGTCCTGTCCGGCCTGCGCGTGGTGGCCGACCTGGAGCCGTCGGCGCCCCATTCACTGCGAAGTGCCAGGGCGACCCGGCTGGCACAGGGCACGTTGACCCCGCAGGGGGAGATCGTGGATCCGCTCGAGGCGGATCGCGACCCCGTCGCCATCGGCGAGCGCTGACCCGACCGGTCAGCGCTGCAGGCAGACTTCGGCGGAAAGCCCGTCCGAGCGCCTCGACAGGCGCTTGGGCAGGCGTCCCCGGCGGAAGACACCGGTGCTCCTGAGTGGCTGCGTTGTGACGCGCCCGGGACCGCCAGAACTGGAGATCAGTCCGGATGCTCGACCACGAGCCCGCAGATCGGCATGAGAATGCCGACAACGCACCGCAGAACGCGCCGGAACCGGCGCGGCAGGACCGGCCCGACGCCGTGACCGGGGCGGACGTCCCTGGCGACGCCGTCACCGGGCCGGAGTCCGGGGAGCCGGCCGCGCCCGCCCGGCGGCGTGCCCGCAAACGTGCCGTGCCCGCGGCCGAGGCCGTCCCGGCGGAGGAGGACGGGTCCGCCGACGCCGAGAAGCCGGTCAAGAAGGCGACCCGTCGCCGGAAGAAAGCCGCAGAGCCGGACATCTCCGGCGAGTCTGTGACAGAAGACGTAATCGAGGCTGCTGCGCCGCCCGCCCAGGTCACCGTGAGCGAGGCGCTCGCCGAGGAGGCCGTCGAGGACGAGGAGGCCGAGGAGGCCGCCGCCGAGGCCGCCGAGGTGCTCGAGCCCGCCGCCGGGGACACGCCCCGCCGTCCCAGCATCTCCGTGCTGTTCATGGCGCCCGAGGCCACCGCCGCCCCGGTGGCGCGTCCGGCCGCGGCCGCGGCCGTGGCCCGCCCGGCCGAGGAGCCGGCGGAGGCGGAGCCGGCCGAGTCCGGCCGTCGCCGTCGCCGCCGCCGCGGCAAGGACGAGGAGGAGGCGGTCGTCGCCGCCGAGGCCGAGGAGCCGGCCGCCGCCGAGGACGAGCAGGACGAGGACGAGTCCGACGAGGGTGCCCGCGGCCGCCGCCGCCGGGGCCGCCGTGGCCGTGGGCGCGGCAAGGGCGCCGAGGACAACGGGGCCGACGAGGACCAGCCGGAGGCCGCGGAGGCCGAGGGCGACGAGGCCGCCGAGGACGAGGACGGCGAGCCGCTGACCCGTCGCCGTCGCCGCCGCCGCCGCAAGGGTGCCGGGGACGAGGGCGCCGAGTCCGAGGACGGCGTGCACACGGTCGTCCGCATCCGCGAGCCGCGCGCCGCCAGCGACGAGGTGCAGGGCGTCTCCGGGTCGACCCGGCTGGAGGCCAAGCGCCAGCGCCGCCGGGACGGCCGCGAGCAGCGCCGCACCCGCCCGCCGATCCTGACCGAGTCCGAGTTCCTGGCCCGCCGCGAGGCGGTGGACCGGGTCATGGTCATCCGGGAGAACCCCGACCGCACCCAGATCGCGGTGCTGGAGGACGGCGTGCTCGTCGAGCACTACGTCACCCGCGCCTCCACCGCCACCATGGTCGGCAACGTGTACCTGGGCAAGGTGCAGAACGTGCTGCCGAGCATGGAGGCCGCCTTCGTCGACCTGGGCCGGGGCCGCAACGCGGTGCTCTACGCCGGTGAGGTCAACTGGGACGCGGCCGGGCTGGAGGGCCGCCAGCGCTCGATCGAGCAGGCGCTGCGGTCGGGCGACTCGGTGCTGGTGCAGGTGACCAAGGACCCGATCGGGCACAAGGGCGCGCGGCTGTCCAGCCACGTCGCGCTGTCGGGCCGGCACCTGGTGTACGTGCCCAACGGCAACGCCTCCGGCATCAGCCGCAAGCTCTCCGATGTGGAGCGCAAGCGGCTGCGCGACATCCTCAAGAAGCTGGTCCCCGAGGGCGCGGGCGTGATCGTGCGCACCGCCGCCGAGGGCGCCTCCGAGGAGGACCTGGCCCGCGACGTCAAGCGGCTGCAGGCGCAGTGGGAGGACATCCAGGCCAAGGCGGCCGAGGGCGGCGCCCCCGCGCTGCTGTACGGCGAGCCGGACCTGGTCGTGCGCGTGGTCCGCGATCTGTTCAACGAGGACTTCAAGGAGCTCGTGGTCCAGGGCGACAACGCCTACGAGACCGTGGAGACCTACCTGCACCACGTGTCGCCGGACCTGGTGGACCGGGTGCACCGGCACACGGGCGTCGCCGACGTGTTCGCGACGTACCGCATCGACGAGCAGATCCTCAAGGGCCTGGACCGCAAGGTGTTCCTGCCCTCCGGCGGCCACCTGGTCATCGACCGCACCGAGGCGATGACCGTCGTCGACGTCAACACCGGCAAGTACACCGGCGCGGGCGGCAACCTCGAGGAGACGGTCACCCGCAACAACCTCGAGGCGGCCGAGGAGATCGTGCGCCAGCTGCGGCTGCGTGACCTCGGCGGCATCGTGGTGATCGACTTCATCGACATGGTGCTGGAGAGCAACCGCGAGCTGGTGCTGCGCCGGCTGACCGAGTGCCTGGGCCGGGACCGGACCAAGCACCAGGTCACCGAGATCACCTCGCTGGGCCTGGTCCAGATGACCCGCAAGCGCATCGGCGCGGGGCTGCTGGAGGCGTTCAGCGAGCCGTGCGAGCACTGCAAGGGCCGCGGCGTCGTCATCCACACCGAGCCGGTCGCCGACCGCAAGGCGCAGCCGGCCCCGGCCCAGGCCGCGCCGGCGCGGGTCAAGCCGGTCTCCGCGCCGCCCGCGCCCAAGCAGCAGCCGAAGGCGGACGACACCTCGTACTACGACACCGAGGGCTACGACCTGTCCCGGTACGAGCAGCCGGAGGACGACGAGGAGGGCGGTGACGAGGTGGCCGACGCGCCCACCCGGCGCCGGACCCGCCGCGGCGGCCGCCGCCGGACCCGCCCGTAATCGGCGGATAGGTAACAACTCGATACCGCTCGCGACGAACTCAGGTGCCGTCGCAGGAGTTGCGTAAGCTGCCCGGGGTATGTGTTCACCACCCCGGGCAGTTCGCTGTCCGACACACACCCCTGATTCCGGAGGACACCCCATGCGACGCCTGCTAGCCGCCGCCGTGCTGGGCGCGGCGCTGTTCACCGCCGCGGCCTGCGCCGACACCCCGGAGCCGAGCGCCGCCCCGACCGCGTCGGCGGGCGTGACGGCCGAGGCGAGCCCCGGTGCGGGCGTCGTCCCCAGCGGATCCGCCGGGGTGCCCGGGGTGGGCGCCACCGCCGACACCAAGGCCGTCTGCGCGGCGGTCACCACCGAGAGCAAGAAGTTCATCACCAACCTGGTGACCAAGGCCCAGGAGGCGGGCACCTCGCTGAGCGACCCGGACAAGGCCAAGGCCTTCCTGGACGCGCTCGCCAAGGACTACGTGGCGCTGTCCACCGCGCTGAAGACCGAGTCCGCCAAGACCGCCGACCCGGGCCTGAAGAAGGCGCTCGACGACCTGACCAAGGCGCTGGACGCCTCGGCGGCCGCGCTGGGCGACCCGCAGAAGCTCGCCCAGGACCCGTCGAAGATCCAGTCGATCCTGTTCAGCGAGGAGCTGTCCGCGGCGAACGAGGCGCTCGACAAGATCTGCCCGACCGCCTGACCCGTGCCGCGTCCCACCCCTCGGAGGAACACCCCCATGCGACGTCTTCTCGCAGCCACCGCCCTGGCCGCGGTGCTTCTCGGCGCGGCCGCCTGCGCCGACGACACCCCGGCGCCGGGCAGTTCGGCCACGCCCGCCACGGGCGCGCCCGCCGCCTCCGCCGCGGCCGAGGCGAAGGCCGTGTGCGACGAGTTCAACAAGCTCTTCGCCGGCCAGGGCACGGCCGGCCTGACCGTGGCGATCGGTGAGCTGCTCAAGGCCCGCCAGGGCACCGACGCGGCCAAGATCGCCGCGGCCGAGACCAAGGTCAAGACAGAGCTCACCACCCTGCAGTCCACCATCACCGAGCTGAGCGCCAAGGCGGCCGACCCGGCGCTCAAGGCCACCTTCGAGCAGGTCGCCGCGAACGTGGGCAAGGCCGCGGACCTCGCCTTCCTGGAGGGCACGACCAAGGCCGAGGAGCTGGAGGCCAAGCTGACCCCGGCCTTCCTGTCCTGGATCATGCCACTCGCCACGACCTGCGCTTGATTGTCCGAAAGATGTCCAGATCAGCCGGTGAGGCTGCCGCGGTCACCGTCGGCCGCGCTCGCTAGGCTGCCCCGGGCGCCGGCGCCTTCGGGCGTCTCCAACCCCTGAATCCCTCGAAAGGAATCGTTATGCGACGAGTTCTCGCTACCGCGACGCTGGGCCTGGCCCTGCTGGGCATGGCCGCCTGCGCCGACCCGGAGACCCCCTCGGCGACCGCCTCCTCGGGTGCGCCGGCCGCCTCCAGCGCCGCCCCGGCCCCGGCCGCGTCCCCGATGGACAAGACCGCCGCCTGTGAGGCGTACATGAAGGCCGAGTCGAGCATCAAGACCCAGCTCATGAAGCTGATGACCGAGGCCGACGCGATCAAGGCGGACCCGGCCAAGGCGCAGCAGGCGCTGGCCGACCTGACCAAGGCGTTCGGCGAGTTCGAGGCCGGACTGGCCCCGATCGCCGCGGGCGCCACCGACCCCGAGATCAAGTCCGCCGTCGAGGCCGACGTCGCCGTGCTCAAGAAGCTGCCGGCCGACCTGGCCGCCACCGGCGGCGACGTCGACAAGATCATGGCGTACTTCGAGGGTCCGGCGTTCGCCAGCGCCGGCGAGAAGGTCTACGCCCTCTGCGGCAAGTGATCCGTCCCCGGCGTGCGGTGATCACGGTCACCGCACGCCGGGCCGGGGGGTGCCCGGTTTGGGCAACGGCCGGGCCATGACGTAGTCTTCTCTGCGGTGCCCGTGCAGGGCGCCGCATGCGTGCGTGTGTGCCGGCCGTTCTTCGGCCAGGACGCGCCGGGCGCGAAAACGTAGTACAGATCTCGGCTCGCCTTCGCGGGCCGGTGAACCAACCGCCAGCACCTACGACAGGAGTCCGCGTCCCATGTACGCGATCGTCAAGACCGGCGGCAAGCAGTACAAGGTCGCCGAGGGCGACGTGATCGAGGTCGAGAAGCTCGCGGGCGCGCCCGGCGACGTGGTGGCGCTGTCCGCAGTGCTGCTTGTTGATGGCAGCGACCTGGTGACCGACGCGGCGAAGCTTGCCAAGGTTTCTGTTTCCGGCGAGGTCGTGGCCCACACCAAGGGCCCGAAGATCCGGATCCACAAGTTCAAGAACAAGACCGGCTACCACAAGCGGCAGGGTCACCGGCAGCCGCTGACCCAGGTCAAGGTCACCGGCATCAAGAGCGGGAAGTAGGCCTCGAGATGGCACACAAAAAGGGTGCATCCAGCTCGCGCAACGGTCGCGACTCCGCCGCCCAGCGGCTCGGTGTGAAGCGCTTCGGCGGCCAGGTCGTCAGCGCCGGCGAGATCCTGATCCGCCAGCGCGGCACCAAGTTCCACCCGGGTGACCTGGTGGGCCGTGGTGGCGACGACACGCTGTTCGCCCTCGCCGCGGGTGCGGTGCAGTTCGGCGTGAAGCGTGGCCGCAAGACCGTGAACATCGTTCCGGTCGAGGCCTGACGAATCGTCGGAGGCGGGGAGGCGCGCGCTGCGCCTCCCCGCCTCTTGCCGTATCCGGGGGACCGGACTGAGACGCGGCTAACGCCGCGCCGCCGGAACACGCCGCCCGCTCCCGGTGTCGCAACTCTTACGGACTTGCGGCGTCCGCACCCTTCCAGGGCCGCGACTCTTTGAGAGTTGCGCGGGAACGGGGCGGCGAGGGCGGGCATGTGGTTGAGTTGATCTAGTAGGGAGTGGACGTGGCTACGTTCGTTGATCGTGTGGTGCTGCACCTGCAGGCGGGTGACGGCGGGCATGGTTGCGTCTCCATTCACCGGGAGAAGTTCAAGCCGTTCGGGGGGCCGGACGGGGGCAACGGCGGGCACGGCGGCGGCATCCTGATGGTCGTCGACCCGAACGTGCACACGCTGCTCGACTTCCACTTCCACCCGCATCTCAAGGCGCCCAACGGCAAGGGCGGCGCGGGCAACAACCGGGAGGGCGCCAACGGCACCGACCTGGTGCTCAAGGTGCCCTCGGGCACGGTCGTGCAGACCATGGACGGCGAGGTCATCGCCGACCTGGTGGGCGTGGGCACCACGCTGGAGGTGGCCCGTGGCGGCCGTGGCGGCCGGGGCAACGCCTCGCTGGCCAGCGCCCGGCGCAAGGCGCCCGGCTTCGCCGAGCTGGGCGAGCCCGGTGACAAGCTCGACGTGATCGTCGAGCTGAAGAGCGTGGCCGACGTGGGCCTGGTCGGCTTCCCCAGCGCGGGCAAGTCCTCGCTGATCTCGGTGATCTCCGCGGCCAAGCCGAAGATCGCCGACTACCCGTTCACCACCCTGGTGCCCAACCTGGGCGTGGTGCAGGCGGGCGAGCACGTGTTCACCGTCGCCGACGTGCCGGGCCTGATCCCCGGCGCGGCCCGGGGCAAGGGCCTGGGCCTGGAGTTCCTGCGGCACATCGAGCGCACCGCGGTGCTCGCCCACGTGGTGGACACCGCGACGCTGGAGACCGACCGCGACCCGGTCGCCGACATCGAGGCCCTCGAAGCGGAGCTGGCCCAGTACGGCGGGCTGGAGGACCGGCCCCGGATCATCGTGCTCAACAAGATCGACGTGCCGGACGGCCGGGACCTGGCCGACATCACCACGCCCGACCTGGAGAAGTTCGGCTGGCCGATCTACCGGATCAGCGCGGCCACCCGCGAGGGCCTGCAGGAGCTGGTGTACGCGCTGGCCCGCATGGTCGAGGAGCACCGTGCCGCCGCGCCGGTGCTGGAGCCGACCCGGATCGTGCTGCGCCCGAAGGCGGTCGACGACTCCGGCTTCGAGATCGAGCGCGACGGCGAGGGCGTCTGGGTGGTCAAGGGCGTCAAGCCCGAGCGCTGGGTGCGCCAGACCCAGTTCGACAACGACGAGGCCGTGGGCTACCTCGCCGACCGGCTGGCCCGGCTGGGGGTGGAGGACCGGCTCGCCAAGCTGGGCGCGACGCCCGGCGATCCGGTGCGCATCGGCGCGCGCGAGTTCGACTGGCAGCCCACGGTGTACGCGGGCGCGAACTTCACGCCCGGCAACCGCGGCACCGACGCCCGCCTGGAGGACGAGAACACCCGGGCGAGCGCTTCCGAGCGGCTCGCCGCCCGTAAGGCACGCCGGGTGCGCGCGGAGGGCGACACCGCGGGCGACGAGTGGCTCGAGGACGAGGACGACTTCGTCTCCGACGACGACACCGGCGACACCGGCGACACCGACGACGTCCGCTGATCGACCGTTCAGGCCCGGCGCACCGCCGTTCACGTGGTGCGCCGGGCCGTTCGGTGTGTTCCTGCGCAACGATTCGGCGACAGTGACCGGCATATCAACGCGTACCGCCTCGCTGTGCGCTTCGTGAAACAACGCGGAAACAAGCCCTGTCTAGCGTCCTGACGGTGTTGATCCAGCACCGCGAGATCACCCACCCTGATGTCACCGCGCTCGTGCTCGCCGCTGAGACCGAACTCTTCACGCGGTACCCGGGCACGACCCGGTCACCACTGGACCCGCACGCCCGCTTCGTGGTGGCGTACGTGCTGAGCCGGCCCGTCGGCTGCGGGGCGATCGTCCCGTACGGCCAGGGCGTCGGTGAACTCAGGCGTCTTTTCGTACAACCGGCGCATCGCCGCGCCGGGGTGGCCCGCCGCATCCTTGCGGCACTGGAACGACGGGCCACCGCCCAGGGTCTGGACTCGATCATCGCCGAGACCGGTGTGAACCAGCCCGAGGCGATCACGCTGTTCGAGTCGGCCGGCTACGACCGGACCGAACCGTACGGCAGGTACATCGGCAACCCCTACTCCGTCTGCTTCACCAAGAAGGTCGTCAGACCCTGACCCGTCAGGCGCTGAAGAGCCCGATAGCCTCGCCGGCCCGCCGCAGCGTGGCGGCGGCCCGCGGGCGGGCCCGCTCGGCACCCTCGCGCAGCACCCGCTCGACCGTCTCGGGACGGCGGCGCAGCGCCTCGTACCGCTCCTGCAGCGGCGCCAGCACGTCCACCACGGCCTCGGCGGTCTCCCGCTTGAGCTGCCCGTACGAGTCGAACCGCCCGGCCTGCCCGGTGCACGCCCGGTAGATCTCCAGCAGGTTGGTCACGCCGGGCTGGTGCTCGCGGTCGTGGCGCACCACGTTCACGCTGTCGGTCACCGCGCGCATGATCTTGCGGCGTACCGTGCCCGGCTCGTCGAGGATGCTGATCACGCCCGTGCTGACCACGTTGGTCTTGCCCATCTTGGCGGTGGGCTCGGCCAGGTCCATCACCCGCGCGGCGACCGGCGCGGGCACCGCGCGCGGCACGGTGAAGGTCGGCCCGTAGCGGCCGTTGAACCGATTCGCGACGGCCCGCGCCAGCTCCACGTGCTGCATCTGGTCGTCGCCGACCGGGACCTCCTCGGTGTCGTGCAGCAGGATGTCGGCGGCCATCAGCACGGGGTAGGTGAGCAGGCTCAGCCGCACCTGCTCGGCGCGCGCCGCCTTCTCCTTGAACGCGACCATGCGCTGCGCCTCGCCGTAGCCCGTGGCGCATTCCAGCAGGTAGTGCAGCTGGGCGTGCTCGGCGAGGTGGGACTGCACGTAGAGCACGGTGCGCTCCGGGTCCACCCCGGCGGCCAGCAACACCGCCGCCTGTTCCAGGGTGAGCCCGCGTACCGCGGCCGGGTCGTGCTCGACGGTGAACGAGTGCAGGTCGGCGATCATGGTGACGGTCTCGCTGTCGTCCTGCTCGGCCACCAGCGGGCGGATCATGCCGAACAGGTTGCCCAGCTGCAGGTGGCCGGTGGGCTTGCAGCCGGACAGGCGGCGGGCACGGGTGCGGGTCGGGGTGATGGTCATGTCGGTCTCCTCGGGTCGCGGTCGCCCGTCCGGGCGGGCCGCACCGGCTGGAGCCGTGCACGACGAAGGCCGCCCGGGTGGGGCGGCCTTGGGTTTGCTCGGGTTCGCGGAAGCGGGCCGCCCGTCAGGGCAGCCACCACATGGTGCTCGTCATCCGCATGACGGCTATTGTCCCCGCCGCGGATGAGCTCGGCAAGAATGAACTCATGCCGAGGGGTGCCGGTTGTTCAACACTTGCTTCGCATCAGGCAGGATGAGCGCATGTCGCATCGTTGCCTCACCCACTCCGAAGCCGTCGCGCGGGCCGCCACCGTACGGGACCTCGCGTACGCGCTGGACGTGGACCTGACCGGCGGGGACGAACTCTTCCGCACGGTCACCACGGTCCGCTTCACCGCCGACGCCGGCGCGGAGACGTTCCTGGAGCTGCGGCCCGAACAGCTGCTCCGGGCGACGCTCAACGGCGTGGAGCTGCCCGAGGGTGCGTTCGCCGAGGGCAGGCTGCGGCTGGCCGGGCTCGCCGCGAGCAACACGGTGGTGGTCGAGGCCGCGTATGCGTACACCCACTCCAGCCAGGGCGTGCACCGCTTCGTGGACCCGGCCGACAAGCAGGTCTACACGTACGCCCAGCCGTCGATCACCGACGCGCCCGGCTTCATGGCCTGCTTCGACCAGCCCGACCTCAAGGCGCCCGTGACGCTGTCGGTCACCACCGACCCGTCCTGGCTGGTCCGTGCCAACAGCGAGGGCACGCAGACCGCGCCCGGCCGCTGGGAGTTCGGAGCGACCAAGCCCGTCGCGACATACCTGATCACGTTCGTGGCCGGGCCGTACGTCGAGGTGACCGACGCCCACGACGGCATCCCGCTGGGCATCATCGCCCGTGCCAGCTACGCCGAGGTGCTGGAGCGCGACGCGCCCGAGATCTTCGAGGTGACCAAGGCGTTCCTGGACCGCTACCACGAGCTGTTCGGCGTGCGGTATCCGTTCGGCAAGTACGACCAGGCGTTCGTGCCCGAGTTCAGCTGGGGCGCGATGGAGTTCCCCGGCTGCGTGGTGTTCCGCGACGAGCTGCTGTTCCGGGCCGCGGTGACCGACACCGAGCGGCTGGAGCGGGCGGCCATCATCGCCCACGAGATGGCCCACATGTGGTTCGGCGACCTGGTCACCATGCGCTGGTGGGACGACCTGTGGCTGAACGAGTCGTTCGCCACCTACATGGGCTACCGCCTGGTCGCGGAGGTCACGAAGTGGCCGCAGTCCTGGACTCGCTTCGGCGTCAACCGCAAGGCCTGGGGGTACGCCGCCGACCAGCGCCCCTCCACGCACCCGATCGCGCCGACCGAGGTCGAGGACACCGACGCCGCGTTCGCCAACTTCGACGGCATCAGCTACGCCAAGGGCTGCTCGGCGCTGCGCCAGCTCGTCGCGTTCATCGGCGACGAGGCGTTCCTGTCCGGGCTGCGGGCGTACTTCGACAAGCACGCCTGGGGCAACGCCACCCTGGCCGACCTGCTCGGCGCGCTGTCGCTGGCCAGCGGGCGGGACCTGGAGGCGTGGGCGCGGGACTGGCTGCGCACCCCGCAGGTGAACACGCTGCGCCCCGTGATCGAGTGGAACGCCGACGGCTCGTACGCCTCCGTCGCGGTCGCGCAGAGCGCCCCGGCGGAGTTCCCGACGCTGCGCGCGCACCGCATCGGCCTGGGCTGGTTCGACGCCGCCGGGACGTGGCAGCGCACCGAGGTCGAGGTGAGCGGCGAGCTGACCCCGGTGCCGCAGCTGACCGGCGTGACCGGCCGCGGCCTGCTGCTCAACGACGGCGACCTCACCTTCGCCAAGATCCGGGTGGACGAGCGGACCCGTGCCGAGCTGCCCGCGCTGCTGGCCGCGCAGCCGGACTCGCTGGCCCGCTCGCTGTGGTGGAACAGCGCCTGGGACGCCACCCGCGACGGCGAGTGGCCCGCCGCCGAGTTCGTCGCGCTGGCCGCCGCCGCGCTGCCCGCCGACCCGGACGTCACCATCGTCGAGTCGATCTTCGGGCTGGCCCGTTACGCGGCCACCCGGTTCGTGCCCGCGGACGAGCAGCAGGCCGCCCGCCAGGCGCTGGCCGACGCCGCACGTACGCTGCTCGCCACCGCCGCGCCCGGCAGCGGGCACCAGCTCGCCGCGGCCCGCAACCTCATCGCGGCCGGCGGCGAGGCGGACCGGGACCTGCTGCGCGGCTGGCTCACCGGCGCGAACGTGCCCGAGGGCCTGCCCGTCGACGCCGAGCTGCGCTGGGCGGTCCTGGGCCGGCTCGCCGCACTGGGCGACGTCGCCGAGGACGAGATCGAGGCCGAGCTGCAGCGCGACCACAGCGACAAGGGCGAGCAGGAGGCGGTGCGGGTGCGCGCCTGCCGCCCCGACCCGGCCGCCAAGGAGCGCGCGTTCGACCTGGTCGTGACCGAGCAGGGGCAGTCCAACCGGATCGCCGCCGCGGCCGGGTCCGGGCTGTGGCAGCCCGAGCAGGCCGAGCTGACCGCGCCGTACGTGGCCCGCTTCTTCACCGAGCTGCCGCGCTCGGCGGGCCGCTCCGGCGACATGCTGGCGCTGCTGGCCAAGACGGTCTACCCGGTGTACGCCGTGTCGGAGGACACACTGGCCGCCGCGCACGCCGCGCTGGCCGGCGAGATGCACCCGCTGCTGCGCCGCGCGCTCGCCGACGAGACCGACGACCTGGCCCGCGCCCTGCGCGCCCGGCAGGCCGCCTGACCTGCCCCGCCATCCGCCCCGCCGCCCCCTTGTCCGGGCCGCGGGGCGCCTCGCCCGGTGTTTCGAATGACGCCGGCCTATCTGGATGACTCCGCTCGACAGGAGTTCATCGAGATAGGCTGGAGTCGATGACAAGGCGGGATCCGCGCGGCGGCGGCATAGAATCGGGCCGTGGCGCAACGCATCGGGGTCATGGGCGGCACCTTCGACCCGATCCACCACGGCCATCTCGTCGCGGCCAGCGAGGTCGCCGACCGGTACGCGCTGGACGAGGTCGTCTTCGTGCCCACCGGCAAGCCGTGGCAGAAGAGCGAGAGCGCGGTCACCCCGGCGGAGGACCGCTACCTGATGACGGTGATCGCGACCGCGTCCAACCCGCGTTTCACGGTGAGCCGGGTGGACGTGGACCGGGACGGGCCGACCTACACCGTCGACACGCTGCGCGAGCTGCGCGACCAGTACGGCGACAAGACCGAGCTGTTCTTCATCACCGGCGCCGACGCGCTCTCCAAGATCCTGTCCTGGAAGGACGCGGACCAGCTGTTCGAGCTGGCGCACTTCATCGGGGTCACCCGGCCGGGGTTCGCACTGACCGACGCGCACCTGCCCGCCGACGTGGTGAGCCTGGTGCAGGTGCCGGCGATGGCGATCTCGTCGACGGACTGCCGCCGCCGGGTCGCCGCGGGGCAGCCGGTCTGGTATCTGGTACCGGACGGCGTAGTGCAATACATCACAAAACGTCATCTATACCGCTGATTTATCGTGTCCGGGCCCACCGCGTGACTATCTGAGCGGCGGGGCGGGTAATCCTTGTGAGATTCTGGATGCTGAGCCTGATCGCGAGCATCACCCAGAGGTGTCGCGGCAGGCCGCCGACGAAAGGACCAAGGTGCCCGCAACCGAGCGCGCTGTCGAGATGGCCCAGGCCGCCGCACAGGCGGCCGCCGACAAGAAGGCCGAGGACATCGTCCTGCTGGACGTGGCCGAGCAGCTCGTCCTCACCGACGTCTTCGTCGTGGCCTCCGCACCCAACGAGCGCCAGGTGCTCGCCATCGTCGACGCTGTCGAAGAGGCGCTGCTGCAGCTGCCCGAGAAGGCCAAGCCGGTCCGCCGTGAGGGCGAGCGCGCCGGCCGCTGGGTGCTGCTCGACTTCGGCGACATCGTGGTGCACGTGCAGCACAGCGAGGAGCGCGAGTTCTACGCGCTGGACCGGCTGTGGAAGGACTGCGAGCGGATCGAGTTCGTGGATCGGGACCTGCCGGCGGCTCAGCTCGCGACGCAGGACGCCGTGTGAGTCTGGAGCGGGGCACCGAGCCGCTGACCCGGGTCCTGCTGTGGCGACACGGCAACACCGACTCCAACGCGGCTCAGCGCGTGCAGGGCCAGCTCGACGTGCCGCTGAACGACCTGGGCCGGGCCCAGGCCGCGGCCGCCGCGCAGGTGCTGGCCCGGCGGGAGCCGCAGCTGCTGCTCACCAGTGACCTCGGCCGTGCCGCGCAGACCGCCGCGGCGCTGGCCGAGCTCACCGGGCTGACCGCCGAGCGCGACGTCCGGCTGCGCGAGCGCTACTTCGGCACCTGGCAGGGGCTGACCACGCCCGAGGTCAAGGAGCGTTTCCCCGAGTCGTACGCGCGCTGGCGCGCCGCGGACCCGGATCCGGGCGACGGCATCGAGCCGCTGCCCGACCTGGGCAAGCGGGTCAGCGAGGCGATCCGGCAGGCCGCCGAGCGGCTGCCCGGGGGCACGATCGTGCTGGCCGCGCACGGCGCCGCCATCAAGTACGGCGTGGCCGCGCTGCTGGGCTGGCCCGAGGAGACGCTGCCGACCGTCGCGCCGGTGCAGAACTGCCACTGGGTCGACCTCATCCACCAGGCGTCGTACGGCTGGCGGCTGTCGGCGTACAACGTCGGGGTCTGAAGCTCGCGCAACTTGCCACCGGGCGGTAACGTCCGAACTGACATGATGACGCGAAGCCCCCTCATTCACCTGCTGACCGGCGCGCTGCTGGGCGGTCTCCTGCTCACCGGCTGCGCCCCGACTGAGGAGCCGGAGGTGGGCAGCTCCGTGACCCCACAGCCGTCCGCGCCGGGAGCGTCGCCGTCCGACTTCCTGCCGCCCAGCCCGACCGCCAAGCCCAAGCCGGGCGCGTCCGGGCCGGTCGTGCCGCCGCCCGCCAAGGACGGCGTCGTGATCACGGCGACCGGCACCGTGGAGCGGATCGACCTGGAGGGCGGCTGCACCGTGCTGCGCACGGCAGGCGTCACCTACCAGCTGCTCGGCGGCGACCCGGCCCAGCTCAAGCCGGGCACCAAGGTGACCGTGAAGGGCCGGACCCGCCCCGACGTGATGACCGTCTGCCAGGTGGGGCCGGTGCTGGAGGTCCTCTCGGCGGCTCCGGCGTCGTGACCGCATGTCCGTAGCCGTCGTCACCGACTCGACCGCCTACCTGCCCGCCACGATCGCGGACGGGTCGCTCACCGTGGTGCCGCTGCACGTCGTGCTCGGCGGCGTCTCCGGCCGGGAGGGCGTCGAGGTCAGCCCGGCCGAGGTGGCCGTGGCGCTGACCGCGCGCCGGGTCGCGGTCACCACCTCCCAGCCCACCCCCGGCGAGTTCGCGCAGGTGTACGAGCAGCTGTTCGCGTCCGGCGTGACCGGCATCGTGTCGGTGCACCTGGCCGGGGCGCTGTCCGGCACCGTGGGCGCGGCGACCGCGGCCGCGGGCGAGGCGCCCGGCCCGGTCGAGGTGGTCGACTCGTGCTCGGCCGCGATGGGCGTGGGCTTCCCCGCGCTGGCCGCGGCCCGTGCCGCCGCCCAGGGCGAGGACCTGGTGGGGGTACGCGACGCGGCCCTGGCCACCATCGAGCGGACCAGCTCCTTCTTCTACGTGGACACCCTGGAGCACCTGCGCCGCGGTGGCCGGATCAACGCCGCCTCGGCCCTGCTGGGCACCGCCCTGGCGGTGAAGCCGCTGCTGGAGGTGTCCGCGGGCGGCATCAGCATGCGCGACAAGGTGCGCACCGCGGCCCGCGCGCTGGACCGCCTGGTCGCGCTCGCGCTGGAGGCCGCCGGGGACGGGCCGGTCGAGGTCGCCGTGCACCACCTGGCCGCTGCCGAGCGGGCCGAGTGGGTCGAGCACGCGCTGCGCGAGCGGCTCGGCGACCGCCTCTGCGAGCTGTACGTCAGCGAGGTGGGCGCGGTCGTCGCCGCGCACGTCGGCCCCGGTCTGGCCGGCGTCGTCGTGCACCGGCTCCCCGAGGCCGCCCAGTCCCTCCTGGACGACCAGCTCTGACACTCGGGTAGCGCCGGGGCGGCACCGTGGTGATACTCAGCGTTCATGGAGAAGGCTCGTTCTGAACTTCTCGGCCGGGACCTGGCGCATGCGCTGCGTACCGGCCCGTTCTCCGCAGCGCTGCACCTGGCCATCGAAGACCGGGGCATCCGGCCGGAGGAGATCCAGGAGCGGCTGTCCGCCGCCGGGGTGAGCGTCAGCCTGGCCACGTTGAGCTACTGGCGGCGGGGGCGCAGCCGCCCGGAGCGTCCCGAGTCCATGAAGGCGGTGCGGCTGCTGGAGCAGATCCTGTCGCTGCCCGCCGAGTCCCTCATCGCCCAGCTGGGCCCGCGCCGCCCGCGCGGGCGCTGGCTGAACCAGCCACCCGGCACCATCGACATCGACCGGCTGTTCGAGAACGGCAACAGCGTCTCGAAGATCATCGGCGAGCTCGACAAGTGGATGTACCACGAGCTGACCCGGATCAGCCTGCACGACCTGTACACGGTCGGCGCGGGGCGGCAGGAGCTGAGCCTGACCTGCCGCCAGGTGCTGCGGGCCAACGTGGACCGGGTGTCGCGCACCGTCGGCATCTTCCGCACCGACGACCTGGGCGCGCCCACCGGCGTCCACGCCCTGCGCAACTGCCGGCTGGGGCGGGTGCGCTCGGACCCCGAGTCGGGCCTGCAGGCGGCTGAGATCATCTTCGACCGGATGCTGTCCCAGGGTGACACCGTCGTCATCGAGTACGAGTTCGAAAGCGGCTCCGCCGTGGCCACGGACAACTACTACCGGGGCTTCTCCGTGCCGGTGGGCGAGTACGTGCTGCAGGTGCAGTTCGACCGCGACGCGGTGCCGGCCCGCTGCTACCGCTTCGAACGGCGCGGCATCCACGCGCCCGACCAGGGCGTACGCGAGGTGTGGATCGGCTCGACACACGGCGCGCACGTGGTGGCGACCGACATCCCGCCGGGCATCGTGGGCATGCGCTGGGAATGGGAGTGAGCGGCCGGGCATCGTCGTGAGATGCCCGGCCGCCCTTCCCCCCGATCGGTGAGCCGTCCGTCAGGAGGCGCTGATGGTCACGTCGTCGATGACCCAGCTGGTCTGCAGCGACTGGTCCTCGACGCCGTTGAACTTCAGCGTCACCGTCTGCCCGATGAACTGGCTGACGTTGACCACCTTCTCCACGTACGCCGAGTTGGCGTCGAGGTTGGTGGCGGTGGACACGGTCGTGCCGCCCATCGTCACCGTGAGCCGGTCCCAGACCTGGCCGTCGGTCTCGGCCGTGGTGATCCGGAGCCAGAAGCGCAGCGTGGCGCTGGTGCACCCGGCCGGGATCGTCACCGACTGCTGCACCCAGTCGGTCTGGGTCTGGCCCTGGCCGCCCAGCCACGCGCTACGGGTGCCGGTCTTGCCGGGGAAGCCGTAGCTCGACCACGCGCCGATGACGCCCGTGTCGGCCGTCCACGGCGTGGTGCCGCTCTCGAAGCTGGAGTTGCCCACGACCTGGGTGGCCGTGCAGCCGCCGCCACCGGTGGTGACCGTCCAGGTGAAGTTGGTCGACCCGGTCTTGGCGGCCGAATCGGTGACCGTCACCGTGACGTTCGACGTGCCGGCGGTGGTCGGGCTGCCGGTGATCAGGCCGCTCGACGAGCTGATCGACAGGCCCGCGGGCAGGCCCGAGGCGCTCCAGGTGTACGGCGTCGTGCCGCCGCTGGCCTGCATCTGCAGGCTGACGGACTGCCCGACGACGGTGCTGCGGTTGCCCGGGTTGGTGACCGACGGGTTGTTCGGGTTGGTCCCGCCGTTCATGAACCCGGTGTAGAGCAGCCGGTTCGGCGAACCGGTGCCGGGGCTGGTCACCTTGCCGGTGGTGGCGTTGTTGACCAGCGCGTCACGCACCTGGGCAGGCGTGGCGTTCGGGTTGAGCCCCAGGTACACCGCGGCGGCGCCGGCCGTGTGCGGCGAGGCCATCGAGGTGCCCGTCATCGTCGCGCTGCCGGTGTTGCTGGAGTACGACGCCGACACGATGCTCGTGCCGGGAGCGAAGATGTCCAGGCAGGAGCCGTAGTTGCTGCTGCTGTTGCGGGCGTCGGAGCTGTTGGTGTTGCCGACGGTGACCGCCGCCGCGACGGCCTGCGGGCTGTAGTAGCAGGCGTCGTCGGAGGAGTTGCCCGCCGCCTGGACGAACTGCACGCCGGACGAGATCAGGCTCGACACGGCGCTGTCCATGGCCTGGCTGGTGCACCGGCTCTGGCAGCCGATGCTGTAGTTGACCACGGCCGGCTTCTGGGCGTTGGTGCGCACCCAGTTGATGCCCGCGATCAGGTCGTCGTTGGTGCCGCTGCCCTGGCAGTTCAGCACCCGTACGGCCACCACGCGGGCCTTCTTGGCCACGCCGTAGCTGGTGCCCACGGCGGTGCCGGCCACGTGCGTGCCGTGCCCGTGGCAGTCGGTGGGGGTGCTGTCGTCGTCCACCATGTCCGTGCCCTGGCCGACCCGGCCGGTGAAGTCGACGTGGTTGGCGTTGATACCGGTGTCCAGCACATAGACCGTCGCGCCCTGACCGGGGTTGGTGGGGTACGTGTACGCCTGGTTCAGCGGCAGGTTCTGCTGGTCGATCCGGTCGTCGCCCCAGTTCGGCGGGTTGCTCTGAGTGTCGGCGACGCTGATGCGCTGCACCGCCTCGACCGAGGCGACCGCCGGGTCGGCGGCCAGCTTCCGGGCCTGCTTGTCGGACAGGGTCACCGAGAAGCCGCGCAGGCCGGCCGTGTACAGGTGGCGGGCCTGCCCGCCGAAGCGCCCGGCGAGGTCGCGGGCCTTCGTGCCGACGCCCGCGGCGGGCACCGCGGCGTCCTTGAACACCACGATGTAGCGGCCGGGGACCGCGTTCGGGCTGTCGGCGTACAGGATGGGGGCTTCGGGGCCGGTGGGCGCGGCGTTGGCCAGCCCACCGGTCCCCAGGGCCCCGGCGAACGCGACGATGATCGCGATGCCGAGGCGGGAAACTCGTTGCCGCAAGGTTCTCTCCTCCCAGAGATCCCCTGCTTCGCGGCCGGGTCCCGATGACGCCGACCGCGAAGGGGTGCGCTGAACCTAGAAGCGGGTGAATGCGCTGCGGCAGAGCGGTTAACAGCGTTCGATGATTCGTAACTTCAAAACTGTTTATGGAACCGGCGCGGGGGCAAAAGTCCGTTGTGGACGGGGCTGGTTCACGGCCCGCGTATAGCACGGCGAGGGCTTGATCAGGCGGTTGTCCCCAAGCGGGCCGCCGTCCACAGGCAACGGTTTTGGCGGGTACGCCGTGCGCCGGTGCCCGCCTAGCGTGGCCGCGTGCTGTCGTCCTTCCGTACGCCGCCGCCCGACGAGGCCGCCGCCCGCGACCGGCTGCACCGGGTGTTTCCCGGCATCGGGCCCGCCACCGTCCCCGAGGTGCCCTCGCCAGGCCCGATCGCGGCTGCGCCCGGGGCGGTAGCGCCCCCGCCAGGCCGGGTCGCGGGTGCGCCTGAGCCGGTCCTGGCCCCGGCCTGGCCGGGTGGGCTCCTCGGGGCGCCCTTTCTTGACGTGTTGCCTCGCGATGCCGGCCCGTCCGGCGCAGCCCCGGCAGCAGCACCGCACGTCTTCGCCGACCG
The DNA here is from genome assembly GCF_018326265.1 of Catellatospora sp. IY07-71. Lineage (GTDB taxonomy): Bacteria > Actinomycetota > Actinomycetes > Mycobacteriales > Micromonosporaceae > Catellatospora. The sequence goes on along the minus strand of NZ_AP023360.1, from coordinate 55,960 downwards.
GCCCGCCGCGCACCGCAGCCCCGCCGGGCCGTCGCGGGAGGCCGTGCCGGAGCCGTGCCCGGGCTCGGCACCTGGTTCTGTGTTCAGCCGAAGCGTGGGCAGTGGGCCGGTGGAGAACGCGGCTGATCCGGCTCCGCGTTCTGTGTTCAGCCGAAGCGTGGGAAGCGGGCGGGTGGAGAACGCGGCTGACCCGGCTCCGCCCAGTGCCCTGCCCGGCCGGGGCGCGTTCGACCCGGGGCGGCGCGGGTTGCGGGCGCTCGCCGCCGTGGCCGCGCTGGTCGTCGCGCTCGCGGCCTACCTGGCCTGGCAGGCCCGCCCGGCCAGGGACCCCGTGCCCGAACCCGCTGTGGTCGTGCCCGACGCGCCCCGCCCGTCTGCCCAGGCGTCGCCGCAGGCGCTGGTCGTCGCGGTCACCGGGCGGGTGCGCAAGCCCGGCCTGGTCCGGCTGCCGCCGGGGTCACGGGTGGCCGATGCCATCGAGGCGGCGGGCGGGGTGCTGCCCGGCACCGATCTGTCCACGGTCAACCTCGCCCGCAAGGTGACCGATGGCGAGCTGATCGCCGTCGCCGTGCCGGGCCTGCCCGCCGCGGGCGCGCCCGGCGGGGACGGCGGCCCGGCGACCGGCGGCCTGGTGAACCTCAACACCGCCACGCTGGCGCAGCTCGACGCGCTGCCCGGGGTCGGGCCGGTGCTCGCCCAGCGCATCCTCGACCACCGCGCCCGGCACGGCGAGTTCCGCACCATCGGCGACCTGCGCCAGGTCGAGGGCATCGGCGAGTCGAAGTTCGCTCAGCTCAAAGACCTGGTCACGGTCTGATGGACGACGGACCAGACCTGCGGCTGGCCCCCTTCGCCCTCGGCTGCTGGGCCGCCTCCCTGACCGCCCTGCTCACCAACCTCCCCGTGACGCTGGCCCTCACCGCCACCGGCGCCACAGGCACCCTGCTGGCCGCCACCTGGCGCTCTCACCCGCTCCTCCCGCACGGCGCCCGACGGCTCCTCGCGCACTTTCGGGGAAACTGCGGGCTCGCTGCCACTGAAGGGCCCACTTTCCCCGAAAGTGCAGACCGGTCGGGTGCCGCGCGGGTGGGTGGCGCCGCGTCGAGTGGTGCCTGGACGAGTGAGGGTGCGGCGGGGGATGGGGTGTGGCGGTGGATCGTGGCCGGGGCGTTCCTCGGGGTGCTGTGTGGGGCGGCGGCGACCGGGGCGCGGCTGGCCGCGCGGGATGCGCCCGAGCTGGGGGAGCTGGTGGCGCGAAGGGCGACGGTGACCGTCGAGCTGACCGTACGGGACGATCCGCGTCCGGCCGCCGGGGTGACCGGGCGGGACCAGACCTGGGTGGTGGCCGCGCAGCTGGCGGCGGCGGGAGAGCTGCGCACCGACGCGCGGGTGCTGGTGCTGGCCACAGGGGACGGCTGGCGCGGGCTGCTGCCGGGCCAGCGGGTGCGCGCCGAGGCGCGGCTCGGGCCCAGCCGGGGCGGTGACCTGCGGGCCGCCGTGCTGTCTGTCAACGGGTCGCCGGAGCTGCTCGGCGAGGCGCCCTGGATACAGCGGGCCGCCGGGGGACTGCGGGCCGGCCTGCAACGGGCCTGTGCCCCGCTCGACGCGGCCGTCGGCGGGTTGCTCCCCGGCCTGGTCGTGGGTGACACCAGCCGCCTGGACCCGGCCGTCGACCAGGCGTTCGTGGACACCGGGATGACTCACTTGACCGCCGTCAGCGGCTCGAACGTGGCGATCGTGACCGGGGCGGTGCTGCTGCTGGCCCGGTGGGGCCGGGCCGGGCCGCGGCTGACCGCGCTGCTGTGCGCGGTGTCGGTCGTCGGCTTCGTGATCCTGGCCAGGCCGTCGCCGAGCGTGGTACGCGCCGCCGTGATGGGCGGGGTCGCGCTGCTCGCGCTGGCCTCCGGCCGCTCGCGCGCCGCGCTGCCCGCGCTGTGCACGGCGGTGGTGGTGCTGCTGGTGGCCGACCCGGAGCTGGCCGCCGACGCCGGGTTCGCGCTGTCCGTACTGGCCACGTCCGGCCTGCTGCTGCTCGCGCCGTCCATGCGGGACGCGCTGCGCCGCCGCCGGGTGCCGCCCGGGGTGGCCGAGGCGCTGGCCGTGCCGACCGCGGCACAGCTGGCCTGCGCGCCGGTGGTCGCGGGGATCAGCGGCACGGTGAGCCTGGTCGCCGTACCGGCCAATCTGGTCGCGGTGCCCGCGATCGCGCCCGCGACGGTCACCGGCGTCGCGGCCGCGCTGCTGTCACCGGTATGGCCGGGCGGGGCGGAATTCGCCGCGTGGCTCGGCAGCTGGCCCGCGTGGTGGCTGGTCACCGTCGCCCGGGTGGGCAGCGGGCTGCCCGCGGCCGTCCTGCCGTGGCCGGACGGTGCCCCCGGGGCGCTGCTGCTGGCTGGTATCACCGTGCTGCTGCTGATCGGCTTCCGGCGCCCCGTGGTACGCCGCCTGGCGCTCGTGATCACACTCGCCGCGATGCTCGGCGCGCTGCCGGTGCGGGTGCTGGCCGGAGGCTGGCCGCCGGACGGCTGGCTGGTCGTCGCCTGCGACGTCGGGCAGGGCGACGCGACAGTGCTCAACGCGGGCGGCGGTGCGGCCGTGGTGGTGGACGCCGGCCCGCGTCCGGCCGACGTCGACCGCTGCCTGCGCGGGCTCGGCGTGGAGGAGGTGCCGCTGCTGCTGGTCAGCCACTTCCATGTGGACCACATCGGCGGGCTGGACGGGGTGCTGGCCGGGCGGCGGGTCGGCGCGGTGGTGACCACCTCCTGGCCCGAGCCCGCGTTCGGCCGGGAGGCGGTCGTCCGTACCGCCGCGGCGCATGGCGTGCCGGTGCGAGCCGCGCCGGACGCCGGTGGCTGGACCGTCGGCGAGGTGCGCCTGGACGTGCTCGCGTCCGCGCCGATGCACGGCACCCGCAGCGATCCGAACAACAACTCGCTGCTGCTCGCCGCCACCGTGCGGGGGGTGCGGGTGCTGCTGACCGGGGACGCGGAGACCGAGCGCCAGCAGGCGCTGCTCGACGCGGCCGCCGAGCTGTCCGCGGCGGTGCTCAAGGTTTCGCACCACGGGAGCGCGTACCAGGAGCCCGCCTTCCTCGACGCGGTCGCGCCACGGATCGCGCTGGTCAGCGTGGGGCGGGACAACGACTACGGGCATCCGAGCGCGTCCGTGCTCGCGCGGCTGGCCGGGCACGGGACGCGGGTGCTGCGCACCGACGTCAGCGGCGACGTCGCGGTCGTCCTCGATCGGGGGAAGCTTTCCGTCGTGCTCCCGACGCGCCCGTTCGAGTGACGATGGACGGCCGGTCAGGGCCTCATGCGACGATAGCGAGGTGGTGAGCCAGGTTCCGTCCCCCGTCCTGACACCCGTGGTCCTCGTGCTGGGCGACGAGGAGCTTCTGGTGGCACGCGCGATCGCCGACGCGGCCGCGCGGGCCCGTGCCGCCGACCCGGCCGCGGAGGTCCGCGAGGTGGACGCCGACACGATGCTCGTCGGCGAGCTCGCCGAGCTGCTCAGCCCCTCGCTGTTCGGCGGCTCCCGGGTGCTGGTGCTGCGCCGTGCCCAGGACGCCAAGAAGGACGTCACGGCTGTGCTGCTGGACTACGCCAAGGCGCCCGATCCGGACGTGAGCCTCGTCGTCGCGCATGCGGGCGGCGCCAAGAACAAGGCGCTGGCCGACGCGCTGACCAAGGCGGGCGCGAGCGTGGTGCCCGCGGCGAAGCTGAGCAAGCACCGCGACCGGGTCGACTTCGTCACCGGGGAGGTGCGCCGGCTCGGCGGCCGCTGCGGCGCCGACGCCGCCGAGGCGCTGATCGAGGCGGTCGGCAACGACCTGCGCGAGCTCGCCGCCGCCTGCGCCCAGCTGATGGTGGACACCGGCGGCCGGATCGACCAGGCGACGGTCGCCCGCTATTACCGCGGCAAGGCGGAGGTGAGCGGCTTCGCGGTCGCCGACGCCGCCGTCGCCGGGGACGTGCCCGCCGCGCTGGAGGCGCTGCGCTGGGCCCGGCACAGCGGGGTGGACCCGGTGCCGATCGCCGACGCGCTCGCCGACGGCGTGCGCACCGTGGCGCGGGTCGCCTCGGCGGGACGTGGCAATGCGTACCAGCTGGCCTCGACGCTGGGCATGCCCGCCTGGAAGATCGAGAAGGCGCAGCGGCAGGCGCGCGGCTGGACCCCCGACGGCCTGGTGCTCGCCATGCGGGCGGCCGCCGACTGCAACGCCGCTGTGAAGGGCGGCGAGGAGGACCGCGACTACGCGCTGGAACGCACCATCGTGGCGTTCGCCCAGGCCAAGCAGGCGGGAGGGGTGCGATGACGGCGGGCGTCCGGTCTCGGCGGGCGGGCGGCATCAGCCCCGAGGAGGGGCGCAACCGGCCCCTGTACGCCCGGGTGCTCGGGCTGCAGTACGTGCGGCCCAGCAACCTGATGTGCTTCCTGTTCTTCGAGGGCACCGTGGCGCTGGCGGTGCTGCTGTCGCTCGCGGAGCTCACCGGCTGGTGGGCGGTGGCCGTCCTGCCGGCCTCGGTCGCCGTGATGGTGAAGGTCAACGACGTGATCGCGGGGGCCACGACGCGCTCCGGGGTCGAGTCGGTGTCCCGGCCGCGCGGGGCACGGCGGACCCGCCGGGCGGCAGGCGCCGCGGTACGGCTGCGTGAGGCCGCTCCGGGCGCTGACGCGGCTACTACGCCGCGGTATGCGGAGCCGATGCGCGACGAGGTGGCTGAGGCATACGCCGGGCCGGGCTTCCAGCGCGCGGCCGAGGAAGGGCTGGAGCCGGTCAGCCCGGCCGCCGAGGAGCCGTGGCTGGGCTCGGCCGAGCAGCGCGCCCGCCAATCCGCCGCCTACCGCTACGAGTAACCCCACCACCGGGCCACCACCCGGCGAAGATCGCCGTCTCGTGTCCAAAAGTGTGGCCTGACCGCAGGTTCTGACACGAACTCGCGATCAACCCCCACCGCCGTGCTGCTCAACCCTCGCTGCCGCGGGTGGAGATCGCTGTCTCGTGTCGAAAGGTGCGGTCTGACCGCAGGATGTGACACGAAGTCGCGATCAACCCCCACGGCCGTGAGGGAGACCCCGCCCGGTGTCGGCGGTCGGCGCGCTGCGAGCGGGTTTCCCGGATACGCCGATGCCCGGCACTCCCTACGAGGGGAGCGCCGGGCATCGGACGGAAGCCCTGGCGGTGCCGCTACGGGCACGCTGCCGACGGTCAGGCCGAGAGCGAAGCCAGCTTCTTGGCGATGGCCGACTTGCGGTTGGCCGCCTGGTTCTTGTGGATCACGCCCTTGCTGACGGCCTTGTCCAGCTTGCGCGTGGCGTCGCGCAGCAGCGCGGTGGCGTTCTCGACGTCACCGGTGGCGCTCGCCTCGTGGAACTTGCGGACAGCGGTCTTCAGCGACGACTTGACCGACTTGTTGCGCAGCCGGGCCTTCTCGTTCTGCCGGTTGCGCTTGATCTGGGACTTGATGTTCGCCACGCGACAGCCTCGTCCTGCTCGTTTCGGGTGATTGGTTCGGATGGGCCGACGCACGAAGCACCAGCCGCGACGTGCCAGGTTACCAGGTGCCCAGGTCTCGGCCCAAACCGGGCCGGGCGCACCCGCCTGTGTCATACGTCGCCCGCCCAGCGTACCGCGCCGCCCGCCCCGGCGCGGGCCCGCCCGCCATCCACGTCAAGATCGCCGTTTCGTGTCAGAACCCTTGGCTCCACCTCACTTTTCGACACGAAGTCGTGATCATGGGCGGAACGGAGGCGTGCGGAATCGATCACCGTTGCGGGTGATGTGCGGCGACACCCGGTGTACGGCCCGGGGAGCGTGGGTTGTGGATGGCAGACTGTGCGGTTGTGGACAGCGAGCGCTTCTGGATGCTGATCGAGCAGGCCCGCACCGACGTCGAGGGCGACATCGGCGAGGACGGCACGGGGATGGCGAAGGCGCTGACGGTGCGCCTGGCGGCCCTGGACCTGCCGGAGATCGCCGCCTTCGCGGCCGAGTTCGAGCGGCTGCGCGACGCCGCCGACCGCTACGACGTGTGGGGCGCGGCGCACCTGATCGGCGGTGGGTGCTCCGACGACGCGTTCGTCGACTTCCGCAGCGGGCTGGTCGCGGCGGGCCGGGAGTGGTACGGCAAGGCGCTGGCCGACCCCGACGCGCTGGCCGGGCACCCGTCGGTGGTCGAGGCGGTGGAGTGGGACGACGACAGCGCCATCTTCGCCGAGCTGGTCGGGTACGCGGCAGCGGACGCGTTCCGGGAGGTCGCCGGGGCCGAGCTGGTGCTGCCGGAGCGGGCGCCCGCCAGCACGGTGGGGGAGCGCTGGGACTTCGACGACGACGACCAGATGCGCCACCGCCTGCCCCGGCTGAGCGCGCTGGTGCTGGGCTGGCCGGCCAACGAGGGCTGTCGCTGCTGAGCGATCCGCGCCAGGCTCGACCTCTAGCTGTTAAGAAGGGCACCTTCTGCTACGGAAAACGATAAGAAGGTGCCCTTCCTTCGGGGGACCCTGCGGCCCGCTTCGGGGCGTGGGGCGGGCGTGGGATCATAGGGGCGGCAAGTCTGTCCGCCTCACCGGAGGAGGGCCCGACCGCCCGCCTCCGCCTCACGCTCGTAGAACGGATCACCGTGCCTCCGCTGCTCGGATCGAACAAGCCCGGCGACACTGACCCGGCCGCCATCCGCAACTTCTGCATCATCGCGCACATCGACCACGGCAAGTCGACGCTGGCCGACCGCATGCTGCAGATCACCGAGGTGGTGGACCCGCGCCAGATGCGGGCGCAGTACCTCGACCGGATGGACATCGAGCGCGAACGCGGCATCACCATCAAGAGCCAGGCGGTGCGCCTGCCGTGGACCGTGCGCGAGGGCGAGCGGGCCGGCGAGCAGGTCGTGCTCAACATGATCGACACGCCTGGGCACGTGGACTTCACCTACGAGGTGTCCCGCAGCCTGGCCGCCTGCGAGGGCGCGATCCTGCTGGTGGACGCGGCGCAGGGCATCGAGGCGCAGACGCTGGCCAACCTGTACCTGGCGATGGAGAACAACCTCACCATCATCCCGGTGCTCAACAAGATCGATCTGCCGGCCGCGCAGCCGGAGAAGTACGCCGAGGAGCTGGCGCACCTGATCGGCTGCGAGCCGGAGGACTGCCTGCGGGTGTCCGGCAAGACCGGTGACGGCGTGGCGCACCTGCTCGACGAGATCGTGCGCCAGCTTCCCGCGCCGACCGGGGGCGACGCGAACGCCCCGGCCCGCGCCATGATCTTCGACTCGGTGTACGACGTCTACCGCGGCGTGGTCACCTACATCCGGGTCATCGACGGCCGCCTCGACGCCCGGGACCGGATCAAGATGATGTCGACCGGCGCCGTGCACGAGCTGCTGGAGATCGGCGTCATCTCCCCGGAGCCGATCAAGTCGCCGTCGCTGTCCGTCGGCGAGGTGGGTTACCTGATCACCGGTGTGAAGGACGTCCGGCAGTCCCGGGTCGGCGACACGGTCACGCTGAACCAGCGGCCGGCCAGCCAGCCGCTCGGCGGCTACAAGGACCCGAAGCCGATGGTCTACTCGGGCCTCTACCCGCTGGACGGCTCGGACTACCCGGAGCTGCGCGACGCGCTGGACAAGCTGAAGCTCAACGACGCGTCGCTGGTGTACGAGCCGGAGACCTCGGCGGCGCTGGGCTTCGGCTTCCGCTGCGGCTTCCTCGGCCTGCTGCACCTGGAGATCATCCAGGAGCGGCTGGAGCGCGAGTTCGGCCTGGACCTGATCGCCACCGCGCCGAACGTGGTCTACCGCGTGGTGACCGACGACGGCAAGGAGATCACGGTCACCAACCCGAGCGAGTACCCGCACGGCAAGGTCGCCGAGGTGTACGAGCCGGTCGCCCGCGCCACGGTGCTCACCCCCAACGACTACGTGGGCGCGGTGATGGAGCTGTGCCAGGGCCGCCGCGGCGTGCTGCTGGGCATGGACTACCTGTCCGCCGACCGGGTCGAGCTGCGCTACACGCTGCCGCTCGGTGAGATCATCTTCGACTTCTTCGACCAGCTGAAGTCGCGCACCAAGGGTTACGCGAGCCTCGACTACGAGCCCAGCGGCGAGCAGTCCTCGCAGCTGGTCAAGGTGGACATCCTGCTGCAGGGCGAGCCGGTCGACGCGTTCAGCGCGATCGTGCACAAGGACAAGGCGTACGCGTACGGCACCACGATCGCGTCCAAGCTGCAGAAGCTCATCCCGCGGCAGCAGTTCGAGGTGCCGATCCAGGCGGCCATCGGCTCCCGGGTGATCGCCCGCGAGACCATCCGCGCCATCCGCAAGGACGTGCTGGCCAAGTGCTACGGCGGTGACATCAGCCGCAAGCGCAAGCTGCTGGAGAAGCAGAAGGAAGGCAAGAAGCGGATGAAGATGGTCGGCCGGGTCGAGGTGCCGCAGGAGGCCTTCATCGCCGCCCTGTCCACCGCGGAGGCGCCGGAGGCGGGCAAGAAGAAGTGACCTTCGCGGGGCACTGCTTCCGCTGCGGCGCGGCCCTGCCGGCCGCGCCGCCGTGCGCGTGCGGTTCCTGCGGGTACGAGCACTACCTGAACGCCCGGCCCACGGCCAGCCTGATCGTGCTGGACGGGGCCGGGCGTTTCCTCGCGCTGCGCCGGGCCCGGCCGCCGCGCGAGGGGCTGTGGGAGACGCCGGGCGGCTTCTGCGACGGCTGGGAGGAGCCGGCCGGCGCGGCCCGCCGGGAGGCGCGCGAGGAGCTGGGCGTCGAGGTCGAGCTGGGCGCCTTCGTCGGCATGTACGTGGGCGACTACGAGTTCCAGGGCGAGCGGCTGCCGGTGCTGGACTGCTTCTTCCTGGCGTACCTGCCGGAGGGAGCGCGCCTGCGCCTTGACCCGGCCGAGTCCTCCGACGCGACCTGGCTGCCCCTGACCGACCCGCCCCCCATGGCCTTCACCACCATGGACCGCGCCCTCCGCGACGCCCTCCCGCTGACCCTCCCCGCCTCCGCCCGCCGCGTTCCTTGATCGCTCGACTTGCCTGGCACCTGGGCGAATGAGCGGCCAAGATACGCCCAGGTGCCAGGCAAATTGGACGATCTTCGGCGGGTCCGGTGGGATCACCCGGCGGGGGTAGGCCGGTCGGGTGGGGGAGGGGTCGGCGGGCGGCCGAAGATCCGCCGACAAAAGGGCAAACCCGTAGTAACTGGGCAATCAGGCCATCGTTACCTCAAGTGCAGTGTTTTGCCGCTTTCGCCCGATATGAGGGCTTAAGTAGGTTCCAGTAGTCGCACAAGGAGTGACGATGCAGATGAAGAAGGCCGGAGTCGTCGCCACGGGCGCTCTCGCTACCGTGGCGATCATGGGGGCTCCCGCCGCTGCGGCGCCCAGCACGGACGCCTCTGCGCTGGCCAAGGCCAGCACCTCCACCGAGGGCAAGACCAGCGCGATGCGTCAGATCGGGGCCAACCAGCTGAAGCTCGCCCGTGGTGGCGGCTTCGACAACAACGGCTGGGACGCCCCCTGGGACGTCGACCCGCAGGCCCTGGTCGCCCTGCTCGACGGCACGGTCGTCAACGTGGCCGCGCTCCAGCAGTGTGGCTCGACCAGCGGCAACGTCGTCGGCATCTCGGTGCCGATCACCTCGCCGAACACCGTGCTCTCGGGCTTCGGGCACGACGGCTACGGTGACCACGACAAGGTCGCCTGCGCCAACGGCAACATCAAGATCACGCAGGACGACAACTACCCGCTGATCGGCGTCGGCAACGACACCGCGGTGGGCATCGCCACCATCCAGTCCTGTGGCTCCACCGACGGCAACGTGGTCGGCATCACCATCCCGATCACCTCGCCGAACACCGTGATCGGCGACTGCCAGAACGGCAACGTCGAGATCAACGACTCCGACGACTGGAAGGGCCACGACGGCTGGCAGGAGTCGGGCCGGGCCGAGGCCATGCCGGCTTCGCTGGCCATGGACAAGGCCCGTCAGGCGCTGGTGAAGAAGGTCGGCGCGCTGAAGGACCGCGACGCGTGGGGCAAGCGCGCCAACGCGAAGGTGGCCCCGCAGGCGCGTGGCGGCGGCTGGGACGCGCCGTGGGACGTCGACCCGTTCGGCCTGGTCTCCGCGCTCAACGGCACCTCGGTGCTGGCGGCGACCCTGCAGTCCTGCGGTTCGACCTCGCCCGACGCGCTCAGCCTGGCGATCCCGATCACCTCGCCGAACACCGTCGTGGGTGACTGCAAGAACGCCAACGTGAAGATCGACAAGGAGGGCCCGAAGGGCCTGATCACCGCGCTGGACAACTCGTCGCTCAACATCCTGCCGCTGCAGTCCTGCGGCTCGACGAGCGCGAACATCATCGCCGCCGCGGTGCCGATCACCTCGCCGAACACGGTCATCGGCAGCTGCTACAACGCCAACACGGTCATCGACTAATCGCTGCACCGCACGGCAGAGGGGGCGGGTCGCGCCAGCGACTCGCCCCCTTCCCAATGCTCGCGAATGACAACTCATGCCGCGCCGCCGGTAACCCGTGACACGGCCGCCGGCGGCCGAGAATTCCTATAAGGAGTGACGATGCAGATAGGCAAGGCCGGGGTCGTCGCGGCGGGAGCGCTCGCCACGGTTGCGGTGCTGGGTTCCGCGGCGGCCGCCGCGCCCGCGCCCGGACCGGCGCACGCGGACCCGGTGAGGACTGCCGCGACCACCTTGAAGCAGGCGGCGGTGCAGCAGGCCGCCGGTCAGGCGCTCGCCGCGGTGGACGCGGCCGCGCGCGGCCCGCAGCAGGACGTTCGCCAGCCGCTGATCTCCATCGCCAACGGCACCGCGCTGACCGCGGCCGCCTGGCAGACGTGTGGTGCGACGTCGTCGCAGGTGCTGGCCGCCTCGGTGGCCCTGCGCTCGCCGGCCACCGTGCTGGGCGACTGCGCGAACGCCAACGTGCTCATCCGGCAGAACCAGGTGCCGGGGATCATCTCGATCCTGGACGACACCTCGGTGAACGCGCTGCCCATCCAGATCTGCGGCTCGAACGCGGCCGTCGCCGGCGTCACCGCCGCGGTCGGCTCGCCCGCGACGGTGGTGGGCGACTGCTTCAACGCCAACACGCTCATCGCCGACCCGAAGCGGAACGCGCAGGAGGTGCCGCGCAGCGTGCTGTCGCTGCTCAGCGGCTCCGTGGTCAACGCCGCCGCGGTCCAGGTCTGCGGCTCCACCGCGTCGATCGCCGGGGTGGCGGCCGCCGTCCAGTCGCCGACCACGGTGCTGGGTGACTGCTACAACAGCAACAGCACCATCCAGCAGCGCAAGGACCCGGCGGTGATCCCGCTGCTCAGCAACCAGGTGCTGGACATCCTGCCGCTGCAGACCTGCGCCTCGTCCGGCCTGCTCGGCCAGCTCGGGCCGGCGCTGCCGATCAACAGCCCGTCGTTCGTCGCGGGCCAGTGCAAGTCGGGTAACCAGGACATCCAGGGTGACTCGGAGCCGAGCCTCCTGGGCGCCGCGGGCCTCAAGCACTGACGATTCCGCCGTACACGGCGAGGCCCGGACCGCGGTGACGCGGTCCGGGCCTCCTCGTGTGCTCAGCCGGCGATCAGCGCAGCCACGGGATGGAGCGGTCCAGCAGGCCGCGCTCCTTCAGCTCGGCGCGCAGCGGGATCGTGTCGTCGATCCAGCCGCCCTCGCCGACGCCCCACATGTTCTGCACCTTCAGGTTGCCGAACGCCTCGCCGATGAGCTGGCGCTGCACCGGGGTGAGCGCGGCGTACCACGCGGAGTCGCGGTCGATCGGCATGTCGTCGACCGGGCGGATCCAGCGGTAGGTGTAGCTCATGAACAGCATCTTGCGGGTGAACTGCGACCGGTTGCGCGAGCGCGAGTGCCACAGGCGGCGGTCGAAGATGAACGCGTCGCCCGGCTTGGCCAGCCACGGCACGGCGCCCTCGGGACCCTTGGCGATCTCCGCCGGGTCGGTCGGCCGGTACATGCTGTTGTTCAGGTGCGAGCCCGGGATGCACAGCGTCTGGCCGCGGCCCGGCTCCGAGATGTCGCTCAGCACGATGGCGACCTTGAGCGACAGCATCGGGCGCGGGATGTTGCCGTAGAACGCCTCGTAGTACTCCGCGTCGGAGTTCTGGCGCCAGCCGTCCTGGTGCCACTCCCACCGCGGGGTCTCGTCCTCCTCGTACGGCGGGTTCACGTCGAGGTGGTTGTGCTGCGAGTAGATGTTCCAGCCGGCCAGGCCCCAGATGTAGCGGAAGGTGGGGCCGTAGTCGAGCATCCGCGCGAAGGCCAGGCTGTGGCTGACGGCACCGAGCAGGTGCAGCGAGCCGGTCTTGTCGAGGTGGCCGACGGCCTTGTGCTCCTCGTACAGCCGGTCGGCCTCGGCCTGGAGCTCGGCGACCCGCTCCTCGCTGACCACGCCGGGCAGGTGCAGGTAACCGCGCTCGTGGAATTCCCTGCGCTCGGCGTCGGTGAGCGGCGCGTAGTCCGTCGCCGGCTCGTGAGAGGTGATGGTCATGTCCTCCCCTTGGTCCTTCCAGACTTGGGCACGGACGAAGGTGGTCGGGGCGCGCGACTTGGGGGGTGGCGTGCCGGGGTGAGCCAACTTCGCGAACGAGAGCCGATACTAACTCGCCTTCGCGCCCGTCGTTGTGGGGCGGGGCTCGCGGACCGGCCTTGTCACCAGGGTCACCCGCCCGTGACGACCTCGGCCACCACCTGTTCGGCCACTTTCTCGGCGCCCGACCACGAGCCGTCACGGGCGGACCACTGGCGGTCGGCGAAGGTCACCTTGGTCACCCCCGCGGCGGGGGCCTGGGCCACGAGCCAGTGCGCGAACTGCCATCCGATTTTGGAAGATTTGGCCGGTACGCGAAGAGCGGTGCCCTCGGCGGTGACGCCCTTGGCCTTGGCGCCGAAATCGAGCTTCATGCGTTCGGCCAGCCCGGCGGGGGTGAGGTCGGTGCCGTCCGACTTTTGTGTGTCGCATGTCACACCGTTGGCGTGCTGGCCGGTGAGCACCGTGGCCAGCACCGTGGCCTCCTCGACCCACTTGTCGTACGCCTCGGGATAGGCCGAGCGCTGCACGCGCTGCGCCGCGTCGGTGATCCGCAGCCGCTCCCAGCCCTTGATCTTCAGCAGGCTGGTGTAGAAGCGCTTGGCCGAGTAGCGCGGGTCCATGATCTGCTTCGCGGTGCCCCAGCCCTGGCTGGGCCGCTGCTGGAACAGCCCGACCGAGTCGTGGTCGTTGCCCTCGCCGAGGTGCTCCAGGTTGCGCAGCTTCGACTCCTGCAGCGCGGTGGCCAGCGCCACCACCACCGCGCGGTCCGGCACGTTGCGGGCGATGCCGACGGCCGCGATGGTGGCGGCGTTGGACATCTGCTCCGGATCGAGGCGCACCTCGCCGTCGGCGCGCACCACGCACTCCGGTGCGCCCAGGCTGGGTAGGCGCAGGCCGCCCTCGAACTGCTCCCGGGCGAGATAGCCGCCGACGCCGAACACCACGACGAGGATCACCAGGACGGTCAGCACCTGCCGGCCTTTCACGGCGACCTCCTCGACGTCCGTAACGGCCGGAAGCGGCTGCCCGGCCGGGCGCGATACGGGCCCCCGACCGGGTGCGCCTGCGGTCTTCCCGCCACCTTACGGCGTGCCGGCCACCCCGGCACCGGTCTCCTCGGCCGCCGGAACCCAAGCAGCATCCCGTTTCTCCCGGAATGCGGCGACTCCCTCCCGGCCCTCAGCCGAGCCGAAGAACCGCAGCGAGACCTCCGACAGGTACGCCAGCTCCGCGTCCAGCTCCGGCTCCGGCCGGCGGCGCAGCAGCTGCTTGGTCATCGCCAGGGAGGCGGGCGCGCCGCGGACCAGGCTGTGGCACCAGCGCTCGACGACCGCGTCCAGATCGTCGGCCGGCGCGGTCGCGGTGACCAGGCCGATCTCGGCGGCACGGGCGCCGCCGAACACGTCGCCGGTCAGGTACAGCTCGGCCGCGGCGCGCGGGGCCAGCCGGGGCAGCACCGTCGCCGAGATCAGCGCGGGCACCACACCCAGGCGCACCTCGGTGAAGGCGAACGTGGCCTCCGCCGCGCACACCGCGAGGTCGGCCGCGGCGATCAGGCCCAGGCCCCCGGCGCGGGCCGGGCCGCGCACCACGGCCACCACGGGCCGCGCCGACCGGGCGACCGCGCCCAGCACCGTGCCCAGCAGCGCCGCCGGCATCTGGCCCGACTTCGCGGCGGCGGCGGTCTCGGCCAGGTCGGCGCCGGAGCAGAACACCGGGCCGGTGTGGTCCAGCACGATCGCGCGCACCCGGTCGTCGGTGTCCGCCTCGGCCAGCGCGGCGAGCAGTTCGCTCATCAGCCGGTGCGACAGCGCGTTGCGGTTGTGCGGGCTGTCCAGCGTGATCGTGGTTACGCCGCGGGCGTGGGTGACCCGGACGAGAGGTGAGTCAGGTGACGACATGAGGGCAGACTAGAGCCGTGGCACAGCTCCCCGACGGCGAACCCGTACCCGACGACGGCGCCCTCCCCGAATCCGCGCTGACCGAGGTCGGCGGCCGGGGCTTCGGCGTCTACCTGCACGTCCCGTTCTGCGCCAGCCGCTGCGGGTACTGCGACTTCAACACGTACACCGCGTCGGAGCTGGGCGGTGCGGACACCGAGGGCTACGTCGAGGCGGTGCTCGCCGAGCTGGCGCTGGCCGCGAAGGTGCTGCCCGCGCCGCCGCGGGTGGACACCGTCTTCGTGGGCGGCGGCACGCCGACCCTGCTGCGCGCGGACCAGCTCGGCCGGCTGCTGGAGGCGGTCGACAGCACGTGGGGCCTGGCGCCGGGCGCCGAGGTGACCACCGAGGCCAACCCGGAGTCGGTCGACCCGGCGAAGCTGCGCGAGCTGCGCGCGGCCGGGTTCACCCGGATCTCGCTGGGTATGCAGTCCGCCGCGCCGGGGGTGCTGCGCATCCTGGACCGGCAGCACACCGCCGGGCGTGCCCCGCAGGCCGCGACCGAGGCGCGCGAAGCCGGGTTCGACCACGTGAACCTGGACCTGATCTACGGCACGCCCGGCGAGGGCGCCGACGACTTCGCCGCCTCGCTGGCCGCGGTCACCGGTGCGGGGGTGGACCACGTCAGCGCGTACGCCCTGATCGTGGAGGACGGCACCCGGCTGGCGGCCCGCATCCGGCGCGGGGAGATCGCCGCCCCGGACGACGACGTGGCCGCCGACCGCTACCTGGCCGCGGAGGCGGCGCTGGCCGCCGCCGGGCTGGACTGGTACGAGGTCTCCAACTGGGCCGCCGACGAGGCCGCCCGCTGCGCGCACAACCTGCTCTACTGGCGCGGCGGCGACTGGTGGGGCCTCGGGCCCGGCGCGCACAGCCACGTCGGCGGGGTGCGCTGGTGGAACGTCAAGCACCCGGCCCGCTACGCCGCCCGGCTGGCCGAGGGGCTGTCCCCGGGCCTGGGCCGGGAGATCCTGACCGGTGAGCAGCGCCACACCGAGGAGGTGCTGCTGCGGCTGCGCCTGGCCGAGGGCCTGCCGCTGGACGTGCTGAGCCCCGACGGGCACGCCGCCGCCGGGCGCGCGCTGGCCGACGGGCTGCTGGACGGGTCCGCGTACGCGGACGGCCGCGCGGCGCTGACGCTGCGCGGCCGTCTCCTCGCGGACGCCGTGGTCCACTCGCTGCTGGCCTGGTGAGGCCGAGCCTTACTTGATCAGGCGCAGCGTCGCGGGGTAGCGGTAGAGCTGACCCTCGTTGGCCTTCATGCCCGCCAGCACGCTGAAGATCGTCGCCAGGATCCAGACGATGATCGGCAGGAAGAACAGGAAGCCCAGGCTGCACACGCTGAGGATGAAGGTCACCACGTAACCGATCACCACGGTGATCTGGAAGTTCAGCGCCTCGACGGAGTGCGCCTTGACGGTCGGGGACTCGTTGCCCTTGACCAGCATGGCGACCAGCGGGGCGAGGAAGCCGACCAGGATGCCACCGAAGTGCGCGATCAGGGCCCAGGTCTTGTCGTCGTTGTTGCTGTAGCCGACCGGAGCCGGACCGGCCGGCGGCGGCGCGCCGTAGCCACCCGGGGCGGCCGGAGGCGGGGAGGCGGGGGCCGACGGCGGCGCCGACGGCGGCTGGTAGGAGGGTGCCGAAGGCGGCTGCGGCGCCGAGTAACCGGGCGGCTCGGGGGCGGAGCCGGGCGGGGTGGGTTCACTCATGCCCGACAGGCTAGGTGTGTGGATCAAACGGCGCCAGTCAACGATCGTGACCGATAGGCGACATTCCACTGCCCGGACGGCCGAGTTTGGCCGTCGCGTCCCCCGGGGACCGGTTTGGGATCACCGTCCGGTCCCGCCGAGTGTCGGACCGGTCACCACGCCTATGCCGTCCGGGTGACGGCCCACGTAGACTGGCACTCCTTAGCGACGAGTGCCAGCGGGAGGTGCGTATGGGTCTGGACGACCGCAAGCTCGAGGTATTGCGCGCCATCGTCGAGGACTACGTCGCGACGCAGGAACCGGTCGGCAGCAAGGCGCTGGTCGAGCGGCACGCCCTCGGCGTCTCGCCGGCCACGGTCCGCAACGACATGGCCGTGCTGGAGGACGAGGGCTACATCCGGCAGCCGCACACCTCGGCGGGCCGGGTGCCCACCGACCGCGGCTACCGCCTGTTCGTCGACCGGCTGTCCCGGGTCAAGCCGCTCTCCCCGGCCGAGCGCCGGGCGATCGAGCGCTTCCTGGTCGGCGCCGTCGACCTCGACGACGTCGTGCACCGCGCGGTGCGGCTGCTCGCGCAGCTCACCCGCCAGGTCGCCGTCGTGCAGTACCCGAGCCTGACCCGGTCGGCCGTACGCCACCTGGAGCTGGTCCCGGTCTCCACCACCCGCCTGCTGCTCGTCATGATCACCGACACCGGGCGGGTCGAGCAGCGGGTCGTCGAGCTGCCCGGCCCGGTCGAGCCGGAGGAGATCACCGACCTGCGCCGGACGCTCAACGCGACCCTGGTCGGGGTGAAGCTGGTGGACACCCCGCCGCTGGTGCAGAGCCTGGTCGAGCGAGCCGAACCGCAGGCCAAGGCAACCATGAGCACGCTGGTCAGCGTCCTGCTGGAGACGCTGGTCGAGCGGCACGAGGAGCGCATCGCCCTGGCCGGCACGTCCAACCTGGCCCGGATGGGCCCGCTGGACCTGTCCACCGGAGCGCTGCGGCCGATCCTGGAGGCGCTTGAGGAGGAGGTCATCCTGCTCAAGCTCTTCGACGAGGTGAAGTCAGGGTCCGCCCTGGTGCGCATCGGCGACGAGAACGAGGTCGCCGACCTGCGCAGCACCTCCGTGGTCAGCACGGGCTACGGCCCGGGCACGACCGTCGTGGGCGGGATGGGCGTAGTCGGCCCGACCCGCATGGACTACCCCGGCACCATCGCCACCGTACGCGCGGTCGCGCGTTACCTCGGCGAGATGCTGGCACAGCACTGACCGTGATGAACCTGTTGTCGATGAACGAGGCTTGAGGACAGCGTGGCCAAGGACTACTACGGCATTCTCGGCGTTCCCAAGGACGCCGACGCCGACGACATCAAGCGGGCCTACCGCAAGCTCGCCCGCCAGTACCACCCGGACGTCAACCCGGACCCGGCCGCGGCGGAGAAGTTCAAGGACATCAACAACGCGTACGAGGTCCTCTCCGACGACCAGAAGCGGCGCATGGTCGACCTGGGCGGCGACCCGCTCGCGCCGGGCGGCGGGGGCGGGGCCGGCGGCGGCCCCGGCGGCCCGTTCGTCGGCTTCCAGGACATCATGGACGCCTTCTTCGGCGGCAGCGGCTCGCGCGGCCCGCGCCCGCGCACCCGGCCGGGCGCCGACGCGATCCTGCGGCTGGACCTCGACCTGTTCGAGACCGCGTTCGGGGTCGAGGCGCCGATCACCGTGGACACGGCGGTGCTGTGCACCACCTGCTCCGGCGCGGGCACCGCGGCGGGCACCCACCCGAAGACCTGCGACACCTGCGGCGGCCGCGGCGAGGTCCAGTCGGTGCAACGCACCTTCCTGGGCCAGGTCGTCTCGTCCCGCCCCTGCGCCGCCTGCCAGGGCTTCGGCACCACCCTGCCGCACCCGTGCCCGACCTGCGCCGGTGACGGCCGCGTCCGCACCCGCCGCAGCCTGACCGTCAAGATCCCGGCCGGCGTCGAGGACGGCATGCGCATCCGCCTGGCCGGCCAGGGCGAGGTCGGCCCCGGCGGCGGCCCCTCCGGCGACCTCTACGTCGAGATCCACGAGCGCCCGCACGACGTCTACGCCCGCAAGGGCGACGACCTCCACTGCAAGGTGACGGTCCCGATGACGGCGGCGGCCCTCGGCACCCGCCTCACCATCAAGACCCTCGACTCGGAGGAGCAGCTGGAGGTCAAACCCGGCACCCAGCCCAACTCCACCCTCCGCATCCGCGGCAAGGGCGTCCCCCACCTGCGCGGCTCCGGCCGAGGCGACCTCTTCGTCCACCTCGACGTCCGCACCCCCACCCGCCTGGACGGCGACCAGGAACGCCTCCTCCGCGACTTCGCCCGCGCCCGCGGCGAGGAGGTGGCCGAACTCTCCAAGCAGGGCGGCTTCTTCTCCCGCGTCCGCGACGCCTTCAACGGCCACTGACGGCCCCCAACCCCGTTGATCATGAACTTATGGACGTGATGGACGGCGTGTCCCGACCCTGGCACCGTGATCAACCGATGGAGTGTGTGCTGTGAGCGCGCCGCTGTTTCTGGTTGACCGGTTGCCGGGCGGGGATGCGTACACGCTGGACGGGCCGGAGGGGCATCATGCCGCCACCGTGCAGCGGTTGCGGGTGGGGGAGGCGCTGCTGCTCGGCGACGGGCGGGGCGGGCTGGCCACCGCCGTGGTGCGCTCCGTCGGCAAGGGCAGTCTCGACGTGGCGATAAGCAGCCGGGGGTACGCCGACGCGCCCGACCCGCGCCTGACCGTGGCCCAGGGCATCGCCAAGGGGGACCGGGGTGAGCTGGCCGTGCAGGCGATGACCGAGGTCGGCGTCGACGAGATCCTGCCCTGGGCGGCCGCGCGCAGCGTGGCCCAGTGGCGCGGCGACCGGGGCGCCAAGGCCCGGGACAAGTGGGCCGCCGTCGCCCGCGAGGCCGCCAAGCAGGCCCGCCGCTCCTGGCTGCCCACCGTCGGCGGCGACCCCGACCTGTCCACCAAGCAGCTCGCCCAGCGCCTCGCGGGGGCGGCTGCGGCCTACGTCCTCCACGAGGAGGCCACCGACCGCCTGTCCCAGGTCGAGCTGCCCACCTCCGGTGAGATCGTCCTGATCGTCGGCCCCGAGGGCGGCATCGACGACCACGAGCTGGCCGCGTTCACCGCCGCCGGCGCCCGCCCGGTCCGCCTCGGCGACACCGTCCTGCGCACCTCCACCGCCGGCGTCGCCGCCCTCTCCCTCCTCGCCACCCGCCTCTCCCGCTGGTGACCCGCCACGCTCGGCCGGGCGGTCCTTGATCGTCCGACTTGCCTGGCAACCGGGCGAAAGCGCGCTCAAGATACGCCCGTCTGCCAGGCAAGTCGGACGATCTTGAGGGGTCAGCGGAGGTGGGAGGCGCCGTTGAGGTCGAGGACGGCGCCGGAGGCCCATTCGGCGGCCGGGTCGGCGAGCCAGAGGACCGCGGCGGCGACCTCCTCGGGGCGGGCGACGCGGTTGAAGGGGCTCTGCGCGGCGTGCTGGTCGCCGCGGGGGGTCTTGTACGACGCGTTCGACGCGTCCTCCAGGACGTAGCCGGGGGCGACGGTGGTGACGGCGATGCCGTGCGGGGCGAGGGCGATCGCGAGGGACTGGCCCATCGCGTGCAGCCCGGCCTTGGCGGCGCCGTACGCGGGCTGACCGGGCTCGCCGCGGTAGGCGCCCCGGGAGCCGACGTTGACGATGCGTCCCGGCGGGGCGTCGGCGGGACGCGCGAGCATGTGCCGCACCGCGCAGAAGGTGACGTTGGCCGGGCCGGTCAGGTTGACCGCCAGCGTGCGCGCCCAGGTCTGCTGCCACTGCTCGTAGGAGACCCCGTCGATCGGGTGCGGGTACGCCTGCCCGGCGTTGTTGACGAGCACGTCGATCCCGCCCAGCGCCTCGGCGGCGGCGTCGACCATGGCGGCCGTGGCATCGGGGTCGGCCAGGTCGGCGCGTACCACCGCGTGCCCTTCGCCCGGCAGGGAGGCCAGCAGCGACGCGGCGAGGTCGGCGGAGTCCCGGTGGTGGATCGCGACGCGGTCGCCGTGCGCGGCGAACGCGGCGGCCACGGCGCGGCCGACGCCGCGCGACGCACCGGTCACCAACACTCTTCTCGGCAGTGGCATACCGGTGAGCCTACGATCTGTCTCGTGACCGAACCCGACTGCCTGTTCTGCCGCATCGTCGCGGGCGAGATCCCCGCGATCGTGGTCCGCGAGACGCCGAACACGATGGCCTTCCGCGACATCGCACCGAAGGCGCCGACGCACGTGCTGGTCATCCCCAAGGAGCACTACGCCGACGTGGCGTCGCTGGCGACGGACGACCCGGCGCTCGCGGGGGAGGTGCTCGCGACCGTCGCCGACGTGGCGGCCGCGGAGGGCATCCTCGGCGACGGCTTCCGGGTGATCTTCAATACCGGCGCGCTGGTGGGCCAGACCGTGTTCCACGCGCACGCGCACGTGCTGGGCGGGGTCGCCATGGACGGCGAGCTCACCGGGTAGTCTCGCCCGCGTGGCAGATCTGAACGGCTCGCTGGAACGCCTGGTCCGTACGGTGCAGGCGGAGGCCCGCGTGCCCGCGCTCAGCGTGGCGCTGCGCCGCGCCGACCGTCCGCTGTGGACGTTCCAGGTGGGCGGCTCCGGCAACCCGGCGGCGGAGCTGGACGCCGGCACCCCGTTCCGGATCGGCTCCATCACCAAGACGTTCACCGCCGTGCTCGTGCTGCAGTGCCGCGACGCGGGCCTGCTGGACCTCGACGACCAGGTCGGCGCCCACCTCAAGGTGCCCGCGCACGGCGGCCTGACCATCCGGCGGCTGCTGTCGCACACGGCCGGCCTGCAGCGCGAGCCGGTCGGCGACGTGTGGGACACGCTGACCCCGCCCGACCTGCCCGGCCTGCTCGACGACCTGGCCCGCACCGAGGCCGTGCACCCGCCCGCGCGCCGCTTCCACTACTCCAACCTCGGCTTCGCGCTGCTGGGCCACCTGGCCGCGCAGCGGCTCGGCGGCACCTGGTGGGAGCTCGTCGACGAGCGCATCTGCGCCCCGCTGGGCCTGACCAACACCACGTACGGCGCACCGGCGCACGCCGCCACCGGTTACCTCGTCGACGAGTACTCCGACCACGCCCGCCCCGAGCCGCCGACCGACTTCGGCGCGGTCGCCCCCGCCGCGCAGCTCTGGAGCACCGCCGCCGACCAGGCCCGCTGGGCGGCGTTCCTGACCGACCCGGCGTCGGTCGACCCGCAGGGCCGGGTGCTGGCCGCCGCCACGCTCGCCGAGGCCCGCTGGCCGCTCACCCCGCGCAACGACACCGTCTGGGGCTCCGGCTGGGGCCTGGGCCTGATGCTGTGGCCGCGCGAGGGCCGGGCGCTGCACGTCGGCCACAACGGCGCCATGCCCGGCTTCCTGGCCGCCGCCTGCGGCCGCCACGGCGGCCCCGGCAACCCCGGCGGCATGTCCGCCGCCGTCCTCGCCTCCTCCGGCACCGCCGACGCCATCATCGACCTCCCACATCGCCTGATCGAGGAGTCCCTCGCCGAAGACCCCGCCGCCATCACCCCCTGGACCCCCGGCGAGCCCGCCCCCGAGCACCTGCGCGGCGTCCTCGGCCGCTGGTGGGGCGAGGGCTACGAATACGTCTTCCGCTGGTCCGACGGCGCCCTCACGGCCCGCGGCGCCGACGACCCCGCCGACGCCCCACCCGCCGTCTTCGCCCCCGTCCCCGGCGAACCCGACGTCCTCCGCTCCGTCTCCGGCCGCGAAATCGGCGAACGCCTCCGCCTCACCCGCACCGAAACGGGTGAGGTGACCCGCCTCCACTGGGCCACCTACCGCTTCACCCGCCACCAGCAAACCTTCGACGGCATCTGGGCCTCCCACCCCTGACCCCGCCCCCTCTCCCCACGCCCTCCCTGCCCGCGCCCTCCCCGCCCGCGCGATCTTGCGCGAAATGTGGGTGCGACACGCACTAGCCGGGCAAATGGGCAACAGTTCGCGCAAGATCGACGCAGTGGGGGCAGCGGCCGGCGGCGGCGCGGCTCCGGCGGAGCGGGTGGGGGATCGGTGGGTGTCTGGGTGTGGTGGGTGGGTATGGGGGTGCCGGCAGGGGGTGGTTCGGGAGAACGCGCGGCATAACCACTGGCGGTGGAGTCGGTGTGCGCGACTACGATGGTGGGCAGCGGCGGGCGACCCGAGCCGGCCGGTGAGCTAGAGAGCGGGTGGCGGAAGGCCGGTCGGCCGACTTATGAGCGTTGGTTCCTCTCCGAACGCGGTGCGTACGAAGATCACCGTGTCCGACCCGAGTGTCATGGTCCAGTTGCTGGGCACCGGCGATCGCGTGCTCAAGCTCATCGAGAAGGCCCTGTCCAGCGACATCCTGGTCCGGGGCAACGAGATCACCATTACCGGCCCGGCGGCCGAGAACGCGCTTGCCGAGCGCGTCTTCGGTGAGCTGCTGGAGCTGATCGAGAAGGGCGAGACGCTGACCGAGGACGCCGTCCGACGCACCGTCGGCATGCTTACCGATGAGAACACCACCGAGCGCCCGGCCGAGGTGCTCACCCTCAACATCCTCTCCCGTCGCGGGCGCACCATCCGCCCCAAGACCCTCGGGCAGAAGAAGTACGTCGACGCGATCGACGAGAACACGATCGTCTTCGGCATCGGCCCGGCGGGCACCGGCAAGACCTACCTGGCCATGGCCAAGGCGGTCCAGGCCCTGCAGGCCAAGCAGGTCACCCGGATCATCCTGACCCGGCCGGCGGTCGAGGCGGGGGAGCGGCTGGGCTTCCTGCCCGGCACCCTCAACGAGAAGATCGACCCGTACCTGCGCCCGCTGTACGACGCGCTGCACGACATGATGGACCCCGAGTCGATCCCGCGCCTGATGACGCAGGGCACGATCGAGGTGGCGCCGCTGGCGTACATGCGCGGCCGGACCCTCAACGACGCCTTCATCATCCTGGACGAGGCACAGAACACCACGCCCGAGCAGATGAAGATGTTCCTGACCCGGCTCGGCTTCAACTCCAAGGTCGTGGTCACCGGCGACGTCACCCAGATCGACCTGCCCGGCGACCAGCGCAGCGGCCTGCGCGTCGTGCAGGAGATCCTGGACGGACTGGAGGACGTGCACTTCTCGCGGCTCACCAGTGCCGACGTGGTGCGCCACCGGCTGGTCGGCGAGATCGTTGACGCATACGCCAAGTGGGACGAGAGCCAGCAGCGTGAGACGCTACCGGCGAACGTCCACCCCGTGCCGCGGCGCGGTGCGGGGCGGCGCCGCTGACGCGAGGGAATGAACTGTGTCTATCGAGATCGCCAACGAGTCCGGGTTCGACGTCGACGCCGACGCCATCGTGGCGGTGGCCCGGCACGCCCTGGTCCAGATGGGGGTGAACCCGCTCGCCGAGCTGTCGGTGCTGCTGGTCGACTCCGACTACATGGCGGAGCTGAACCACCGCTGGATGGACAAGGACGGCCCGACGGACGTGCTGGCCTTCCCGATGGACGAGGACACGATCGATCACGGCCCGTCGGAGTCCTCCGGCGGGCAGCCCTCGCTGCTCGGTGACATCGTGCTGTGCCCCGAGGTGGCCGCGGCCCAGGCGCTCCGGTACGGGAGCGCCGATCCGCGGATGCGGACAGAGGATCAGTCGCGGATGCCGGCCGGTGATAACGTGCCGGATGCGCCCGCTTCGGGGCTGCACGGTGACTACGGCACCGCGGATGAGCTGAGCATGCTCACCATCCACGGCGTGCTGCATCTGCTCGGCTACGACCACGCCGAGCCGGAGGAGGAGCGGGAGATGTTCGCCCTGCAGGGCAAACTCCTGGACAGCTGGCAGGCTCGCGCGGCGGGCGGGGCGAGCGGATCATGAACCCTGCCCATACCGTCCCGGCCGTGTCCGGCGGGGCAGTGCGGTGAGCGAACTGGGTGGTCTGCCCGACGCGTCGCTGCTCTGGTCGGCGGCCGGTCTGGTGGTGCTCGCCGGCGTGTTCGCGATGGCCGAGTCGGCGCTGGCCGTGATCTCACCCGCCCGCGCGGCGGAGCTGGCCCGGGAGGGCATGCGCGGCGCGGCCGCGCTGCAGGCGGTGGCGGCCGACGCGGTGCGCCACATCAACCTGCTCCTGCTGCTGCGGCTGCTCAGTGAGCTGACCGCGACCACGCTGGTGGCGCTGGTCGCGGTGGACACGTTCGGGCCCGGCTGGACCGCCGCGCTGGTCACCGCCGGCGCGATGACGGTCATCAGCTTCGTGGTGGTCGGCGTCGCGCCGCGCACCATCGGGCGCCAGCACGCGTACGAGGTGGGCCGTTACACCGCCCCCGTGCTGCGCTGGCTGGGCCGGGTGCTCGGCCCGCTGGCGAGCCTGCTGATCGTCATCGGCAACGCGGTCACCCCCGGCAAGGGCTTCCGCGAGGGGCCGTTCGCCAGCACCCAGGTGGAGCTGCGCGAGCTGGTCGACCTCGCCGAGCAGCGCGGCGTGGTGGAGCACGGCGAGCGCGAGATGATCCACTCGGTCTTCGCGCTGGGCGACACGATCGCCCGCGAGGTCATGGTCCCGCGCACCGAGATGGTCTGGGTCGAGTCGACCAAGGCCTCCGAGCAGGCGCTGGCGCTGGCCCTGCGCTCGGGTTTCTCGCGGGTGCCGGTGATCGGCGAGTCGGTCGACGACGTGCTCGGCGTGGTGTACCTGAAGGATCTGGCCCGCCAGGTGCAGGAGGGCGGCGCGGCGACGCCGGTCGCGCACCTGATGCGGGTGGCCTCGTTCGTGCCGGAGTTCAAGCCCGTCGACGACCTGCTGTCGGAGATGCAGGCGGCCCGCACCCACCTGGCCATCGTCATCGACGAGTACGGCGGCACCGCCGGCCTTATCACGATCGAGGACATCCTCGAGGAGATCGTCGGCGAGATCACCGACGAGTACGACGTGGAGCGCCCGCCCGTGGAGCGCCTCGAGGACGGCGCGGTGCGGGTGACCGGCCGGCTGCCCGTCGAGGACCTCGGCGAGTTGTTCGACGTCGAGCTGCCCGCCGACGAGGTGGAGACCGTGGCCGGCCTGCTGGCCCAGGCGCTGGGCCGGGTGCCGATCCCCGGCGCCCGGGTGTCGGTGGGCGGGCTGACCCTGGTCGCCGAGGGCACCACCGGCCGCCGCAACCACATCGACACGGTGCTGGTCACCCGCGACGAGCCCGCCGACGACACCACCCCCCAGGAAAGGCACATGGCCGATGTCTGAGCCGTCCGCGGAGACCGTCTCCGCCGAGGACCGCAAGCTGCTCACCATGGCCCGCTCGGCCCGCGCCCGGATCGGCGCGATCGAGGGCGCGGCGGTGCGCGACGGCGACGGCCGCACCTACACCGGGGTCAGCGTCAACCTGCCCTCGTTCTCGGTGTCGGCGCTGCGGCTGGCGGTCGCCTCGGCCGTCGCCGCGGGCGCGAGCACCCTGGAGGCGGCGCTCGTGGTCACCGAGGCCTCGGTGGTCGACGCCGGTGACCTGGCCGCCGTCAGTGACGTGACCACGGGCATCCCGGTCTACCTGGCCACCCCGGACGGCACCATCGCCGCCGCCGGCCAAGCCTGAGCCGCCGTCTCGACACGGTCGGCAGCCGGATCGCCTGCGGACCGCGGTGCCGGAGGTCACCGTTCCCGGCCGTGCGGCCGTCGCTCCGTCACCACACAGCACACCAGGTAGCTGCGGCGTCCGACATCCCAGCGCCACGGCGAAGGCACGCCGACCGGCCGCAGCCCGTACCGCGAGTCTGCCTGCAACTGCCGGACGATCGCGAACGGATTGGTCCCGGTGAAGAAGTCGCCCGCGGCGATGCTGCGCTCCAGCAGGTGTCCCAGCCGGTCCGGCGACACCTGTGGGAGATCCAGGCAGGTGTCCGAGGAGACCACGTCGGTGATCAGCAGTCCGGCTCCGCCCGGCCGCAGCAGGCCGGCGATCGTGCGCAGATGGTGGTCGCGCAGGCGCAGGAGCCCGTCGGGGGGCACGCCGGACGCGACCGCGGTGTCGAGCAACTGCGTGAGCAGGGTCGCCGAGACCACGACATCGGCCGCGCCGAGCGCCGACGACACCGCGTCGGGCAGGTCCACCACGTCGGTGTCCGGGTGCAGGCGGACGACAGCCGGGTCGGCTCGCTGCCGGGCGACGGCCGCCCGCAGCGCGTCTCCGTCGAGGTCGACGAGATGGATCTCCGCGAAGCGCGTCGCCAGTTCGTTCAGTTCGAGGTCGTTGCAGTTCCCCGCACCCAGCACGACGAGCCTGCCCCGGTCGCCGGCGGCTTGCCGCAGCACGAGACCGGTGACCCGGCGCCGATGCGCCGCGTAGCCCTCCCACAGCCCGGCGCTCGCCTCGTTGAGTTCGCGCTGCCGCGCCGTCGTCTCCGTCATCCCCACCCCGTGTGCGCAGTCCGGCAAGGCACTGTCCGCCGTGGTGGTCCGCGCCCCAGGGGAGCGGACCACCACGGCGACAAGACTCGGACCTGCCGCGTGTACGGCCGGTCTGAGGCGGCGCCGGTGCGGGTGTGTCCGTGCACGCGGCGCCGGGCAGCCTACTTCGCGGCTTTGACCTGGCGGATCAGCTCCGACATGGTGGCGAACTGCTCGGCCCGGCCGGTGATGCCCACGCGCGGGCTGTCGTGCTCGGCGAACACGGCCTGCACGCCCTGCAGCCCCTGTGCGAAGACCGAGTGGTAGTGCACCAGGCTGTGCAGCGCCGGGTCGCCCACCAGCGGCTCGACCCCGGGCTTCGTCGCCGGGACGGGCTTTCCCTGCCAGCGGAGGAACCAGAGCACCGGGCCCTGCGGGAGCTTCGCGCTGAGCGCGGCGACATCGGCGTCCGCGTCCCAGGTGGCGAACAGCGGCATCTGCACCAGCAGCGGCTTGCCCTCCGGCAGGGAGCCGCTCACGACCTCGACCACCTTGAGTTCGAGGGCGGCGTTCGGCAGGTCGAGGGTCGGCTTGTGCCGCGACACCGCACCGACCTTCGCGATGACGACCAGTGTCGACTGGTCGAGCGCCGCCGGGATGCTCGCCGGGGGAGGCACCATGACCGCGCCGTCCGGCCGGAGGGCCTCGAAGAACTTGGCGTCCTCCGGGTTGTGGCGGTCCACCTCGGCGAGGGCCGCCGAGGTCGTGGCCGCGGCCTGCGGCTGTGCCGGCTCGGCCGTCGCACCGCAGGCCGCGGTCACGCTGAGCAGGCTCGCCGCCAGGAGCATCCCGGTCAGGGGACGCAGTGGTGACTTCAGCATCGTCTCGTCTACCTTCCGTTCAGCTGCCGTAGCGGGCGGTGATGTGACCGGTGTCGTGCGCGTCCAGGGTGGAACCGCCCCCGTCGCCGGCATAGGTCCACATGCAGGAGGCGCGGGTGTCCGTGCGGTGGCGCAGCCCGAGCGTGTGGCCCATCTCGTGGCAGATGACGTTGCGGCGCTGGTCGATGGTGTCGTACACCCCGCTGTCGTACCAGTAGAAGTAGCTGTTCAGCCGCAGGCGCTGGCCCCGGCACCACCGGTTGGGGTGGCTTCCTCCGGTGCCGGTGTTGTCGGGCGGGCACTCCACCCACCCGGTGACGCCGCTGAGGTAGCCGTAGTTGGCGTCGTACATCCAGACATCGGGATAGGCGTCGGCCTCGTCGCGGTAGACGCTCAGCACGGTCGGGTTGTAGACACTGCTGATGACCCAGTTGGTCTCGCTCGCGGCGCCCGGGACGTGCGCGTCGGCGTCCTCGTATCCCGGACGGAAACCGAAGTCCACGTAGCGGATCGCGTGCGTGCGGTTGTTGGCCGTGCTGACGCAGTTGACCGGCGTGCCGCCGCACGCGGTGGAACCCCAGTTCCCGGCTTGAGCCGGAGACTGGACGCCGAGCACCGACGCGCTCGCGGCGAACACTGTCGCGGCGACGGCGGCACGGCGCGATGGAGTTGAGCTTCGACCCTTCATAGACTCCCCCGTTGGATAGACGGTCAGGTGATGGCAGGCTAAGACGGTCGCATTTGGACTGTCGAGCATATTTCCAAATATGGAAATGTCTGCTGCCGTGGCCCGTCTGATGGTGTGACGTAGGTCCGCCGGTAGTGGTTCCGCGGGTGGGCGGGCCGTGGGGGAGGAGTGAGGATTCGCCGTTTCGTGCCGGTACATCCAGCTGGACGTCTACGAACTGGCGTGGAACCCGGGCACCGCCGGACCCCGAGCGTTAAGAAGGGCACCCTCCTCTACGCATAGCGTTAAGAAGGTGCCCTTCCTTTGCTCAGAGCGGGCCGAGGTGGGAGAGGTGGCGGTCTACGACCGTCTTGACCGTGTCGGCGGGGTCGGTGTCCCAGATGGACTGGTTGAAGATCTCGACCTCGACGTGGCCGGTGTAGCCGGCCTGCCGCACCGCCTCGGTGATCGGCGCGAAGTCGATGTGGCCGTCGCCGACGTGCCCGCGGCCGAGTAGCATGTCCGTGGGCAGCGGGACCACCCAGTCGCAGACCTGGTACGCGGAGATGCGCCCGGCGGCCCGTGCGATCTGCGGGAACAGCTCCGGATCCCACCACACGTGGTACGTGTCGACCACGACGCCGACCTCGTGCGGGGCGAACGGCTCGGCCAGGTCCAGCGCCTGCCCGAGGGTGGAGACCACCGCGCGGTCGGCGCAGAACATCGGGTGCAGCGGCTCGATGGCCAGCCGTACGCCGAGCCCGCTCGCATACGGTGCGAGCTGCTCCAGGGCACGGGCGACGTTCGCCCGCGCCGCGGGCAGGTCCTTCGAGCCGGGCGCCAGCCCGCCCACGACCAGCACCAGCTCGGACGTGCCCAGCTCGGCCGCCTCCTGCACCGCGCGCCGGTTGTCCGCCAGCGCCTCGGCGGTGAAGGTGGTGAAGAAGCCGCCCCGGCACAGGCTGGTCACGGTCAGCCCGTGCCCGTCCAGCAGCCGCCTGGCCGCCTTCGCGCCGCCCGCCGCCTCGACCACGTCGCGCCACGGGCCGATGCCCGTGATGCCGTGCTCGGCGCAGAGCCGGGCGGCCTGCTCCAGGGTGGCCTTCTTGACGGTGGCGGTGTTCAGGGACAGCCTCATGCGGCGCCGTCCAGGTACAGCGCGAGCCGGTGCGCGGCCAGGTCCGGGTCGGCGAGCACGCCCGCCTCGCCGGCCAGGCGGTGCAGTTCGAGCAGGTGGTCGCGGGAGCGGGAGGTCTCCTGCCCGCCGACCATGCGGAACTGCGCCTGGTGGCCGTTGAGCCAGGCCAGGAAGACGATGCCGGTCTTGTAGTGGTACGTCGGCGCGCCGAAGATGTGGCGGGCCAGTGGCACGGTCGGGTCCAGGATCGCGCGGAACCCGGCGGTGTCCCCGGTGTCGAGCACGGCGAGCGCCTTGGCGGCGGGGACCGCGATGGCGTCGAAGATGCCCAGCAGCGCGTCCGAGTAACCGACCTCGTCGCCCGCGATGAGCTGCGGGTAGTTGAAGTCGTCGCCGGTGTAGAGGCGTACGCCGTCCGGCAGCCGCCGCCGGATGGCGACCTCGCGCGCCTCGTCCAGCAGCGACACCTTGATGCCGTCGATCTTGGACGCGTTGGCGTGGATCAGCTCCAGCGCGCTCTCGGTCGCGTCGTCCAGGTCGGGCGCGCCCCAGTAACCCTTGAGTGCGGGGTCGAACATGTCGCCCAGCCAGTGCAGGATCACCGGCTGCTCGGCCTGCGCCAGCAGCTTGCCGTAGACGGCCTGGTAGTCGGCGGGACCTGAGGCGGTGGCGGCCAGCGCCCGCGACGCCATGAGGATGACCTTCGCGCCCGCCTCCTGTACCACTTCCAGCTGCTCGGCGTACGCGGCCTCGATGTCGGCCAGCGAGTGCGCGCCGGGCGCGAGCTGGTCGGTGCCCGCGCCGCAGGCCAGGGTGCCGCCGACGGAGCGCGCCTCGGCGCCGCTGCGCCGGATCAGCTCGGTGGTGGCGGCCCAGTCCAGGCCCATGCCGCGCTGCGCGGTGTCCATCGCGTCGGCGATGCCCAGGCCCAGCGACCACAGGTGGTGCCGGAACGCCATGGTGGCGTCCCAGTCCACCACGGCCGGGCGGCCGGGACCGTTGTCGGCGGCCGGGTCGGCCACCACGTGCGCGGCCGCGTAGAAGACGCGGGACCGACCGCTGTCGGCGGGCCGGGCCGCGGAGAGCTCGCCCGTCACAGGTCACCGACCACGATCTTGCGGCCCTCACGGGCCGACTGCAGGCCGAGCTCGGCGAGCTGCACGCCCCGGGCGCCCGCGTACAGGTCGTGGCCGTACGGCGCGTCGGCGACCACGTGCGCCAGGAACTCCTCCCACTGCCGCTTGAAGCCGTTGTCGTACACGTCGTTCTCCGGCACCTCGGCCCACTGGTCGCGGAAGTCGTGGCTGACCGGCAGGTCCGGGTTCCACACCGGCTTCGGGGTGGACGCGCGGTGCTGCACGCGGCAGTTGCGCAGGCCGGCCACGGCGCTGCCCTCGGTGCCGTCCACGTGGAAGGTGACCAGCTCGGTGCGATCGACGCGGGTGGTCCAGGAGCTGTTCACCGAGGCGATGATGCCGCCCTCCAGCTCCAGCACGGCGTACGCGGCGTCGTCGGCGGTCGCCGGGTACGCCCGGCCCTGCTCGTCCCAGCGCTGCGGGATGTGCGTGGCGGCCTGCGCGTAGACCGAGCGCACCGGCGCGATCACGTGGTCCAGCACGTAACGCCAGTGCGGGAACATGTCGAGGATGATGCCGCCGCCGTCCTCGGTGCGGTAGTTCCAGCTCGGGCGCTGCGCGGCCTGCCAGTCGCCCTCGAACACCCAGTAGCCGAACTCGACGCGCACCGACAGGATGCGGCCGAAGAAGCCGGACTCGACCAGACGGCGCAGCTTGAGCAGGCCGGGCAGGTAGAGCTTGTCGGCGACCACGCCGTGCTTGATCCCGGCGGCCTTGGCCTCGTTCGCCAGGGCGACGGCCTCGTCCAGCGTCTCGGCGGTCGGCTTCTCGGTGTAGATGTGCTTGCCGGCCGCGATGGCCTGGCGCAGTGCCGCGACCCGGGCCGTGGTCACCTGGGCATCGAAGTAGATCTCGTTGCTCTCGTCGGCGAGCGCGGCGGCGAGGTCGGTGGTGTACCGGGTGAGACCGTGCTGCTCGGCGAGCTGCTCCAGCTTCGCGGCGTTGCGGCCGACGAGGACCGGCTCGGGCCAGACGACGGTGCCGTCGGCGAGGGTGAGCCCGCCCTGCTCGCGGATGGCGAGGATGGACCGCACCAGGTGCTGTCGGTATCCCATCCGGCCGGTGACACCGTTCATGACGATGCCGACTGATCTGCGGTCCATTGTTGACTCCACTTCGGTGCGATCGAAACGCCCGCCGTGCCGGTGAGGGCGGCACGGGGGCGTTCCGTCGGGAGGGGATCGGGTGGATGGTGGAAAGCGCTTTCCGCCGTCGAGGCGGTACCCTACGCCCATGCCTCGAACCTCGTCAACCAGAACCCCCGGCAGCGCGGTCACGCTGCAGCAGGTCGCCACGGCGGCCGGTGTCTCGCTGGCGACCGCCTCCCGGGTGCTGCACGGCAGCGGGGGACGCAGGGTCGCCGAGGCGCTCGCCGAGCGCGTCACCGCCGCCGCCGCCGAGCTGCGCTACGTCGCGCACGCCCCGGCGCAGTCGCTGGCCCGCTCGCGCAGCACCGTGGTCGGGGTGCTGGTGCACGACATCGCCGACCCGTACTTCGCCGCGATCGCGGCCGGGGCCATGGGCGTGGCCCGCGAGCACGACCTGATGGTGCTGGTGGCCAACACCTTCCGCGACCCGGCGCTGGAGCGCGACTACCTGGCCCGGCTGCGCGCGCAGCGGGCCCGGGCGGTGCTGCTGGCCGGTTCGGCGTTCGTCGGCGAGCCGTTCGCCGAGGAGGTGGCGGCGTTCACCGACTCCGGCGGGCGCGTCGCCGCCATCGGCGCGCACGGCACCGGCATCGACACCGTCGAGCCCGACCAGTACGGCGGCGGCCGCCTGATCGCCGAGCACCTGGTCGCCCTGGGACACCGCGAGATCGGCGTGATCACCGGCCCGGCCGGGCTGGCCACGGTCGCGCAGCGGCTCGCCGGCTTCACCTCGGTGGTGGCCCGGCCGTACGTGGCCCCCGCCGACTTCACCCGCGAGGGCGGCCGCGCGGCAGCGCACGAGCTGCTGCGCGCGCACCCGCGGCTGACCGCGATCTTCGCGCTGAACGACCTGATGGCGGCCGGTGCGCTGGCCGCGCTGCGCGAGCTGGGCCGGCCGGTGCCGGAGCAGGTGTCGGTGGCCGGCTTCGACGACCTGCCGGTCGCCACCGATCTCACCCCGGGCCTCACCACGGTGCGCCTGGCGCTGTCCGACATCGGGGCGCAGGCGATGCGGCTGCTGCTCGACGACGAGCCGGGCGGCCGGACCGTGCCCGCCGCGGCCGAGCTGGTGGTACGCGAGAGCACCGGGCGGGCCGCTGGAGTGCACTGATCTCCCAATTCTCCAAATTTTTCCGTTTAGTCCGGTTTGGGGGTTATAGCGCCGGGTAGTCACTGGGCTGCGTCAAGCTCAGTGGAGGTATGCATGCGACGTCTCATGTCCCAGACCGCCTGGTCCCGCGCCCTCACCGCCTGCGGGGCGGCGGCCTTCGTCCTAGGCGCCGCGCTGGTGGCCGCCGGTGCCGGTCATCCCGCGAAGGCCTGGGCGAATGCCCCGATCAGCATCACCGCGGACACCCTCGGGGTCACCGCGGCGGACTTCGCCACCCGCGACTGCAGCCCGCGCTTCGGCGGGGGTCCGCTGGCCGGCCAGGACGTATGGGTCTTCGACCTGCCCGGCGACCACATGGTCACCGGCGACTTCACCTCGGTCCAGGCCACGTTCACAGTGCCGGACGGCGGGGAGGTCACGGCGTCCATCCCGGACGAGGGCGGCTCGATCGTGCTGGACGAGACCAGCCGGGCCTGGATCGCCCTGCCCGCGGGCTGGACGCTGACCGGCGCCAAGGCGGAAGTGTCCGGCAGCGCCGAGTCGTTCACGCTGGCCCAGACGTGCCCGGCCGAGGGCGCGGGCGGTCCCGCCCCGGACCCGTCGGCCGCCCCGGACCCGTCCGGAGCCCCGATCGCCGACCCGTCGGCGCCGCCAGCCGAGCCGGACCCGTCCGGCTCGCCGGTGCCGGGCGCCTTCGCCTCGGCGGCACCGCCGGTGGATCCCTCCGCCGCGCCGGAGCCTCCCACGGACCCGATCGTGCCGCCGGTGGACCCGTCGGCCGCGCCGGAGCCGCCCGTGGACCCGTTCGCGCCGCCCGTCGCGCCGGACCCGTCCGCTGACCCCATCGCGCCGTCAGCGGCTCCCGAGCCGCCGGTCGCCCCGTCGGCCGCGCCCGAGCCGCCGGTCGCGCCTTCGGCGGAGCCGCTGCCGCCGGTCGCGCCGTCGGAAGAGCCGCCGTCCCGGCCCGTCCGCCCCCAGCCGGTCGAGCCCCCGGCGAACCCGGGTCCCGCCGCGCCCCGCCCGGCCGCGGGCTGGCAGAGTGCGGCCGCTTTGGGCGCGGTATGGGACGACATCCTGGACGCGTTTCCCTGGTGACGGCGGAGATCGTGCCTCGATGACGGGCAGCTGAGCGTCGCCCGGCCATGGCCGGTGACCGGGCGACGCCGAGTTCAGGTGGACCCGCCCGGATCGGAGGAGGCCGGTCCGGAGCGTCGCGATCGTGACGGCGCCGGCCCCGCAGCGGCGGGCCGGCGCCGTCACCTGTTCTCCGTGGACGTCGCCCTGCGCTTCGGCGACCGTGCCAGCCCGGGGCTGCCGCGCGGCAGCACTCCTCGACGTCGGCGGGGCAGGCGCGGAATGCGGAAAAGTGACCACACCCGGGCGCGTCGCGGTTGCGCTGTTCGGCGCTCGTACCAATAGTTACGGAAAGTGGCCAAACGACCACTTAAAGTGACAGGAGGCATGCATGGAGCATCTCGTGGAGATCTCTGGCAAACGTGGGCCGCGGTACGCGGCCCTCCGGGCAGGCGCCCTCGCGTCGGTGGGCGCGCTGGCCGTCGGGGTCGTGATCAGCTTCGGCTTCACCACGGCCGCCGCCACTGGAGCGGCACGCGTCGAGCCGGCACCGCAGCCGCGCTTCGTCGCGGGCAACCCCACCACGTGCGAGGAGGCCGGATTCACCGGAACTCTGCTGTTCGGGGAGGGCGACGCGGCCTACCCGCCGCCGCCGACCGCCGCCGGGACCGGCGTGGTGTCGGGCGGCACGACCCTCGACGTGACGATCAACGAAGGCTTCACCGCCTCGGGCATCCTGGTCAAGGGCGGCCCGGACGCGAACGCCTACGACGGGCCTTTCACCGGCCCGGTGGTCGTCGAAGACATGCAGTCGCCGCCGAACATGGGCGGCAACGTGCCTGAGATCAGCCATTGGTTCGTCTGCGGCAGCGGCGTCGCGCCGTCGTCCCCGCCGCCGTCGTCCCCGCCGCCGTCGTCCCCGCCGCCGTCGTCCCCGCCGCCTTCGTCCCCGCCGCCGTCGACTTCTCCGTCGACTTCTCCGTCGACTTCTCCGTCGACGTCTCCGTCGGCGTCGCCCTGCCCGTCGCAGAGCAAGTCGCCCAAGCCCTACCACAGCGGCAAGCACACGCCGCGTCCGCAAGCGCTTGAGGAGCAGACGGCACGGCGGTGACGTGTGATGACGGTGCCGGCCACGCGATGGCCGGCGCCGTCACCAAGGGGACGGTCAGGGCGCTGCCGTGCCGGGCGGATAGGGGAACAGGCCGATGCGAGCGTGGTACTCCCGGGCCAGTTCGTCGGTGTCCGATCCGACGACCAGGCCCTGCGGGCAGTCGATGAAGGCGCGTACGCCCTCGCCCCGGCTGCGGGTCGGGTTCCAGTCCAGCGCACGGCCGGTCGCCGGGTCGAGCGCCGCGATGCCGGGGCGCTCGACCGCGCCGGGCCCCATCGTCTTGTGCCCGTAGGTGTTGTCCTGCCAGAGCTGGTGACCGCCGACGTAGACGGCCGATCCGGTCGCGGCGACGGCGTAGAGCGAGTGCCCGCCGGTGTGATTGATCCAGGTCGGCGTGTGCTCGCCCGCACCGGCCGTCTCGAACCGCGCCGCGGTGGTGCACGGCAGATCCGGACCGGAGTCGTGGCCGGTGGTGACGACGACGAAGTACGCGCCGTCGGGCGAGTGGTCGATGCCGCGTACGTAGCTGTCGAACCGGGAGTCGCACCGGTCCGCGCCGTAGAAGGCGGTGGACCAGCCGGTGACCACGGCCCGTGGCCCGGTCACGTCGAACTCCGCGAGCTGGTGCCGCTCCCGCCCCTGGACCCGGGTGAAGTTGCCGATCACGACCAGCCGTGAACCGTCCGGCGACAGCGACATCGCCTCGGCCCGCGGCCGGTTGTCGACTCCCTGCGCGAGCCCCGGTTCGAAGCCCTCGTCGAGCTGTCCCGACATGGCGTCGAGCCTGGCCAGCCCGGCCCGCGGCACGCCGTGCACCGAGCGGTAGAAACCGCCGGCGTACAGGTCGAACCCCTGCACCGCGAGTGTCCGGACGTCGCCGTCGACCGGCGCGTAGAAGCTGCGGTGGAGCCGCCCGGTGGCCGGGTCCAACCGGGCCAGTGAGCGCCGCTGGCGACCGTTGACCAGGGTGAAGTCCCCGCCCACGAGCAGGCTGCCGTCCGGGGCCTCGGCCAGGGCGTAAACCGGTCCGTCCAGGTCCACCGCCAGCGGCGTGAGCTGCCCGTCGGACAGCCGGAAGGCCATCAGGTTGCGGCGCCGGGCGGGTGCCTGGCGCAGCGCGTCGGTGGTGGCGGTGAACTCGCCGCCGACCACCACGGTGTCGCCGAGCAGGGCCATCGCCCAGACCCGGCCGTCGGTGACGTGCGGGGTCCAGTCCACCGGGTCGGTCGAGACGATTCGTGGCGGGAGCAGGGCGGGCGCCGCGGGCGGCACCGGCGAGGGCGCCGCAGAAGGCATCGCCGGAGCCGCGGGGGGAGGCGGGGGAGGCCCGGTGGAAGGCACGGGGGCCGCGACGGAAGGTTCCGGAGCCGCGACGGCAGGCGGGGGCTCCGCTGCGGCCGGGCCGGCCAGCAGGACGGACGACATCAGAAGCGACACGCCGAGCACAGAACGCATGAATACATGATCGGTGTGATATGGCGCGGATGTGAAGAAATCGGATGAAAGGCGAAAACCCGTTCGGGTTCACACTTCCCGGATCAGATCGGCGCTGAGAATCTTCCCGGCCAGCGCAGGTTCGGCGGTCATCAGCGGCACCCGCAGCACCGCCGCGAGCAGGCAGGCGTGCGCCATGCCGAGGGTGCCCAGGAACCGCGCCAGCCCGCCCACGGCCGGGGCGTCGCCCGGGTCCAGCGCGACGATCTCGACCTGCGGCAGGGTCCGGAAGACATCCAGCATGGCCTCGTCGGCCCGGTCGGCCATCCAGTACGCCTCGCTCAGGCACAGCGCGGGCACGAGGGCGGTGTAGCCACGGTCCTCCAGCCCGGCCAGCGCGGCGCTCACCGTCATGCTGTCGGCCGCCACGTAGCGCCGGATCGCGCCGGTGTCCACGACGCGCCCGCGCGGCCTCACCGGGCCTTCCGCTGCAGCTGCGCCATGACGGCCTCGTAGTTGGCCTCCTGCTCGGCGATCCACTCCGGATCGCCACGCCGCTGCTCCTCCAGCTCCAGCTGGGCACGGAACTCGGCCATCAGCTCCGGCGGGATCTCCGGCAGGCCGAGCCGCCGCCTGGTCTCCAGGTACGTTTCGCGGGCCATGTCGCGAGGTTAACCCCGTCGCGCCGGGCCCGGCAACGACCGTCGGGTCAGGACCACGCCAGGCCGGTGAGCCGCTCGTACGCCTCGATGTAGCGGGCCCGGGTGGCGGCGACGATGTCCTCGGGCACCTCGGGGCCGGGCGCGGTCTTGTCCCAGCCGATGCCGACCGCCCAGTCGCGCACGAACTGCTTGTCGAAGCTCGGCTGCACCCGGCCGGGCGCGTAACCGTCGGCGGGCCAGAAGCGCGAGGAGTCCGGGGTGAGCACCTCGTCGCCCAGCACCAGCGTGCCGTCGGCGGCCCAGCCCAGCTCGATCTTCGTGTCGGCGAGGATGATGCCGCGCTCGGCGGCGATGTCGCGGCCGCGCGCGTACACGGCGAGCGTGATCTCGCGCAGCCGCGCCGCCACGTCCTCGCCGACCTTGCCGGCCACCTCGGCGTACGACATCGGCAGGTCCTTCTCGCCGACCGGGGCCTTGGTGGACGGGGTGAACAGCGGCTCGTCCAGGCGGGACGCCTCGGTCAGGCCGGGCGGCAGGGTGATGCCGGAGACCGAGCCGCCGGCCTGGTACTCCTTCAGCCCGCCGCCGGTGAGGTAACCCCGCGCGACGCACTCGACCGGCACCATGCGCAGCGACCGGCAGCGCACCGCCCGCCCGGCGAACTCGGCGGGCACGTCGTCGGCCGAGATGACGTGGTTGGGCACGATGTCCCGGAGCTGCTCGAACCACCACAGCGACAGCTGGGTCAGCACCCGGCCCTTGTCCGGGATGGGCGTCGGCAGGATCACGTCGTAGATCGACAGTCGGTCCGACGCCACCAGGATGATGTCCGCGCCGTCGCGGTAGACGTCCCTGACCTTGCCCGAGTGCAGCAGCTCCACGACGATCACGCTACCGGAACGCCACCGGCCGCCTCCGGGCCGCCTGAATCCGTCTCATCGTTGCGATTATCGCGACCCCTCGTTACGGTGACAGCCATGGATGAAGGCGTCATCGACCGGGTCCGCTCGGTGATCGTCCGGGTCTCACCCAGCCAGGCCGCCTTCAGCGAGCTGGTCGGCATCAGCGCCGACAAGCTGTCCAAGTCGCTCAACGCGGTGCGCCGCTTCACCTCGCTGGAGCTGGCCCTCATCGCCGACGCCGGGGACGTCAGCGTCGACTGGCTGCTCACCGGCCGCCTGCGGGAGGCCGTTGCGCCGCCCGACGGGCCGGGCACCGGCGACGATGTGCGCGCGCTGGTGGACCGGTTCGCCTCGGCGTACGAGACGCTGCGCCTGCTCGGCCGCCGCCCCCGCCTGGCCCCGCTGCCCGCCGCGCCGTCCGGCCCGCCCGGCCCGGCCGGTCGTGAGCTGGCCGAACGCGCCGTCAATGCGGTGCGCGCCGCGGCCGGCCAGCCCGGGTTGCGCGGTGCGAACACCGCCGCGCTGGCCACCGTGATCGAGCGCGCGTTCGCGGTGGACGTAGTGCTGACCCCGCTGCCCGGCGGCGCCGACGCGCTGTGCTGGCAGACCGCCTGCCACCGGCTGGTGGTGATCGGAACGACCAGCAGGTTCACCAGGCAGCGCTACGCGCTCGCGCACGCGCTCGGGCACGTGCTCGCAGGGGACGCCGACGAGCCCCTACTCGACCAGGAGTTGGCTCCCGGCGTCCAGCGGGCCGACGGGGAGGTGCGAGCCGACGCGTTCGCGTCGGCGTTCCTGATGCCCTACGACGAGATCGTGGCGGTGGCCGGGCGGGGCGAGGTCACCGACGCCTGCTTCGTCGAGCTGGTGAGCGGCTTCGGCGTCTCCGCCGGAGCGATGGCCGCCCGGCTGCGCGAACTCGGCCTCGTTGACGCCGCCCGCCAGGGCGAGCTGAGCCGGTGGACCGCGGCCCGCTGCCACCGGGGATCGCCGGGCCGGGACAGACTGTTGGCCGCGATGGCCGCGGCCCGGACCCGGCGGCAGCCCGCGCGGCTGGTGGGGGAGCTGTTCGGCGCGTACGCCG
The DNA here is from genome assembly GCF_018326265.1 of Catellatospora sp. IY07-71. Classification (GTDB taxonomy): domain Bacteria; phylum Actinomycetota; class Actinomycetes; order Mycobacteriales; family Micromonosporaceae; genus Catellatospora. The sequence goes on along the minus strand of NZ_AP023360.1, from coordinate 17,025 downwards.
ACGGCGCGACCACCCTGGTCCCGCTTGCGTCGCTGCTGGAGTGCCCGGTCGACGACCTGTTCGCGGCGCTGGTCGCCGAGCATCCGGCCGCACGGCGGGGGTACGCCGACGAACCCGCCTTCCTGCCGTGAGGGTACGTTACGTGAGTGGCGGATAACTCATACCGTGCCGGGTTTGCCTGCTTCGTGGGACGGCCGAACGCGGGCAAGTCGACCCTGACGAACGCGATCGTCGGCCAGAAGATCGCGATCACGTCGAACAAACCGCAGACCACGCGGCACGTCATCCGCGCCGTGCTGCACCGGCCGGACGCGCAGCTGGTGCTCGTGGACACCCCCGGCCTGCACCGCCCGCGCACCCTGCTCGGCGAGCGCCTCAACGACCTGGTCCGCGCCACCTGGAGCGAGACCGACGTGATCGGCCTGTGCATCCCCGCCAACGAGCCCGTCGGCAAGGGCGACACCTTCATCGCCGGGGAGATCGCCGGCCTCAAGGCCACCGTCGTCGCCGTGGTCACCAAGACCGACCTGGTCGACAAGAAGACCCTGGCCGAGCAGCTGCTCGCGGTGAACGCGCTGGGCGAGTTCGCCGACGTGGTGCCGGTCAGCGCGGTGGCTAACCACCAGCTGGACACCCTGGTCGACGTGATGGTGAAGCACCTGCCGCGCTCGCCCCAGCTCTACCCCGACAGCATGCTGACCGACGAGCCCGAGCACGTGCTCATCGCCGAGATGATCCGCGAGGCGGCGCTGGAGGGCGTACGCGACGAGCTGCCGCACTCCATCGCGGTGCTGGTCGAGGAGATCATCCCCGAGGACGGCCTGACCAAGGTGTACGCCGACGTCTACGTCGAGCGGCAGAGCCAGAAGGCCATCATGATCGGCGCCAAGGGCTCCCGGCTCAAGGAGGTCGGCACCAAGGCCCGCGCCGACATCCAGGAGCTACTCGGCACCAAGATCTACCTCGACCTCCACGTCCGCGTCGCCAAGGACTGGCAGCGCGACCCCCGCCAGCTCCGCCGCCTCGGTTTCTAGTCGCCGGGGGTCGGTAGGCTCCCGCGTATGCCGGGCATGCGCCGACCCCTCTACCGCGACGACGCGCTCGTGCTGCGGGCGCAGAAGCTGGGCGAGGCCGACCGGATCGTGACGCTGCTGACCCGGCAGCACGGCCGGGTCCGCGCGGTCGCCAAGGGGGTACGCCGCACCACGTCGCGCTTCGGGGCGCGCCTGGAGCCGTTCAACCACGTCGACGTGCAGTGCAGCGAGGGCAGTTCGCTGGACACCGTCACCCAGGTCGAGGGCCGGGACCTGTTCGGTGGCCGCTTCCAGCGGGACTACCCGCGCTACACGGCCGCGAGCGCGATCGTGGAGTTGGCCGAGCGGCTCACCCCGGTCGAGCGCGAGCCCGCGCTGAAGCTGTACCAGCTCACCCTGGGCGCGCTGCGGGCGCTGGCGGAGGGCAGGCGCCCCGCCTCGCTGGTGCTGGACGCATACCTGCTGCGTGCCATGTCCCAGGCGGGCTGGGCCCCGGCGCTGCGCGACTGCGCGGTGTGCGGCGAGGCCGGGCCGCATCGCGCGTTCTCCATCGCGGCCGGCGGGGTCACCTGCCTCAACTGCCGCCCGCCGGGCGCCGCGCACCCCGACCCGGCGACGCTCGACCTGATGTCGGCGCTGCTGGAGGGCGACTGGGCCGCCGCCGAGCTGGCCGAGCCGCCGGTGCAGCGGGAATGTGCAGGTTTCGTGGCGGCTCATTTGCAGTGGCACCTGGAGCGGCAGCTACGCTCGCTGCCGTTGGTAGACCGCCGGGAGCCGGGCTGAGCCCGACCCGCGCCACGAACAGGGGATCCGCACGTGATTCGACCGTCCGTCAGGACCGGCTTCACCCGGCAGCGGCCTGAGCCGAAGCAGCCGACCCCGCACCCGTCCGGCGCCGTCGCGCCGAAGCTGCCCGGTGAGGCGCTGCCCCAGCACATCGCGATCGTGATGGACGGCAACGGCCGCTGGGCCAAGGACCGCGGCCTGCCCCGCACCGAGGGCCACAAGCGGGGCGAGTTCTCCCTGTTCGACACGATCGAGGGGGCGCTGGAGATCGGCGTGCCGTACCTGTCGGCGTACGCGTTCTCGACGGAGAACTGGAAGCGCTCGCCCGAGGAGGTGCGCTTCCTGATGGGCTTCAACCGCGACGTCATCCGCCGCCGTCGCGACCAGCTCAACGAGCTGGGCGTACGCATCGTGTGGTCGGGCCGCCGGGGCCGGCTGTGGAAGAGCGTCATCGACGAGCTGGAGACGGCCGAGCAGCTGAGCCGCCACAACACCAAGCTGACCCTGCAGTTCTGCGTGAACTACGGCGGTCAGGCGGAGATCGCCGACGCGGCCGCCGCGATCGCCCGCGACGTGGCGGCGGGCCGCCTCAAGCCCGACAAGATCAACGAGAAGGTCTTCGCGCGCTACCTCTACCACCCCGAGGTGCCCGAGGTGGACCTGTTCCTGCGCCCCTCCGGCGAGCAGCGCACCAGCAACTACCTGATCTGGCAGTCGGCCTACGCCGAGCACGTCTACCTGGACACGCTCTGGCCCGACTTCGACCGCCGCCACCTCTGGTACGCGTGCGAGCTCTACGCCCAGCGCGACCGCCGCTTCGGCGGCGCCCTCCCCAACCCCGTCGCCCCGCCCCCCGCCGCCGCTTGATCATCCGACTTGCCAGGCACCCGGGCGTATCCGCGTCCATGATTCGCCCACCTGCCTGGCAAGTCGGTGGATCATGCTGGCCGCCGGCCGAGTCAGCGATGGGCGATGAGCTGGATCGCGGTGGCGAGGGTGGCGCCTGCGGCGATGAGCAGCCAGTCGGCGGGACGCCAGGGCATGGGGCGGGCGACGGTGCGGGGCAGCCCGGCGTCGAAGCCGCGGGCGTCCATCGCCACGGCGAGCCGGGTGCCGCGCCGGATCGCGCCGACGAGCAGGCCGAACGCGGTGCTCGCGAAGAGCCGCAGCCAGCGCGCCGGATTGCGCCCTGCGTCGATGCCACGCGCCCGGCGCGCCATGGCGATCATCCGCCACTCGTCGCCCAGCAGCCCGACCAGCCGGAACGCGGCCAGCGCCCCGATCGCGAACCGGGCCGAGACGCGGGCGTGCTGGATCAGCGAGTCGGCCAGGTCGGTCGGGTCGGTGGTGCTGAACACGAGCACGCTCGGCAGCGCGATGGCCAGCAGTCGCATCGCCAGCGACAGCGCGTTCACCAGTACCGTCGTCGTGATCACGATCGGCCCGGCGGCGAACAGCACCGTCCCGGAGCGGTCGGCCGCGAACAGGGCGAGGGACACCACCACACTCGCCGCGCCGAGCAGCGCGGGCCAGCCGCGGCGCAGCAGGCCCCACGGCGTGATCCCGAACAGCGGCGCGACCAGGAACGTCGCCGCCAGCGCGAACCCGAGCGCGGCCACGTCCCGGGTGAGCAGCGCCGCCGTGGTGAACAGCGCCAGCGCGACGATCTTCGCGACCGGCGTGCGCCGGGCCAGTAGCGCCGTGGACGGCGGAGCGGACGAAGCCGAGACGGCGATCGGGCCGGTCACGGTGCACGCTCCAGGTGGAGTACGCGGTCGGCGAGGGTGTCGACCACGGCGGGGTCGTGGGTGACGGTGACCACGCCGTGGCCGTCGTCGCGCAGGTCGGCCAGCAGGTCGACCAGCTCCAGCCAGGTGCGCCGGTCCTGGCCGAAGGTGGGCTCGTCGAGGATCAGCAGCCGGGGCCGGGCGGCCAGCGCGGTGGCCACGGACAGCCGCCGTGCCTCGCCGCCGGACAGCGTGAACGGGTTCGCCCCGGCAAGGTGGTCCAGCCGCAGCCGGGTGAGCAGCTCGTCGACGCGGGCGGGCGAGGTGCCGCCGAGTGCCAGCTCGTCGCGCACGCTCGCGGTGACGAACTGGTGTTCCGGGTTCTGGAACACCGAGCCGATCCGCCCGGCCAGCGCGCGGGCGCGCCAGCGGTGCGGCGGCCCGTCGGGCGAGCGCACCTCGCCGGACGCGGGCGGGAGCAGGCCGCCCAGGGCCAGCGCCAGGGTGGACTTGCCGGAGCCGTTGGGCCCGGTCACCGCGAGCGCCTCCCCGGCCCGCACCGCGGTGTCGGGGTAGGAGAGATGGCGTACCCGCAGGTCGTGGGTGGACAGCAGGACGTCGCCGGGCGGGGCGGCGGCGCGGCGGGCGGCCGCGGGGTGGCCGGGCACCCAGACCCCGGCCGCGGCCAGCTCCGCGCCGAGCGGCCCGCTCAGCAGGTGGGGAGCGATGTCGTCGCGTACGCCGCCGCCCGGCTCCAGCACCACGACGCGGGTCACCAGCTCCAGCACCTCGGCGATGCGGTGCTCGACGAGCACGACGGTGGTGTCGGCGCCGACGGCGTCTCGCAGCGCCTGCCGCACCAGCGCGGCCCCGGCCGGGTCCAGGTTGGCGGTGGGCTCGTCGAGCAGCAGCAGGTCCGGTTCGGGCGCGAGCGCCCCGGCCAGCACGAGCCGCTGCTGCTCGCCGCCGGACAGCGCGTCGGTGGCCCGGTCGCGCGGGTATCCGAAACCGACCCGGGCCAGCACCTCGTCGACGCGCGGCCAGATGCGGGACAGCGGCCACCCGAGGTTCTCCAGGCCGAACGCGACCTCGTCCCCGGCCCGCGACATGACCAGCTGCGACTGCGGGTCCTGGAACACGATGCCGGTGCGGGCCGCGGCGACCTCGACGGTGCCCTCGGCCTGCCCGGAGTCCTCGGGCAGCAGCCCGGCCAGGGCGTGCAGCAGGGTGGACTTGCCCGCGCCCGAGGGGCCGAGCAGCAGCACCCGTTCGCCGCGCGCGATGCGCAGGTCGAGCCCGCGCACCGCCCACGCGCGGCGTCCGGCGTGCCGCCACCCGTACCCCTCGAGCTTGATCATCAGACCAGGTCGCGGGCGCGGCCGGAGGGGAAGCGGTCCAGCACGCCGGTGCCGGCCAGCGCCTTGGTCAGGTAGTGGCCGCCGATGCCGGCGAACAGGACGGTGCTGGCCACGACGATGCCGACGTACGCGAGCTTCCAGTCGGTCTGCCAGTCGGCGTAGTAGTAGTACAGGTCGAGCCCGGCGGCGGTGAGGCCGGCCAGCACCGACGCGATCAGCGACTGGCCCAGGCCCCAGCGCTTGTAGCCGCCGAGCGCGAAGCCGAGCTCGCCCGCCGCGCCCTCGGCCAGGCCGTACCACAGCACGCTGATGCCCCAGGAGGTGCCGAGCAGCGCGGAGACGATCGCCGCGACCAGCTCGGTGTAGATGCCCGCGCCCGCCTTGCGGATGATCAGCGGGGCGAGCACGGCGGGCAGCAGCCAGACGCCGTAGATGGCGGCCGCGGCCGGCGGGAAGGTCGCGCCGAAGATCGCTCCGGCGGGACCGTTCCACAGCAGGCCCCAGGCCCAGAAGATGACGCCGAAGGTGACGGCGAGGATCGAGGCGACGACGATGTCGACCGTGCGCCAGCGGTGGTCGTTCATGTGGAGACTCCAGGTCCGTTGAGGGTACGAACGAGGAGAAGTGCACACGTTGCGTCCGAAATACCCGATTTGAGTATGCCGAAAGCCGACGTGGCGGTGAGGTGTAGACCGAACTCCCTGCGCTGGCATTACCCAGATCAGGTTCGAGGGTCTGCGGCCGTTGCCGCACTCTCAGCGCTGTGCGCTCCCCTGTCGTTATCTGCTTGTTCATATGAAGCCGCCTGCGGGCGGCGCTTGTGCCGATGAGGCTAACACCGAACCGGGCACCGGTAACCTGTGCCGGTCGGCACACCCCCGATACCGAAGGACGCCCGTGACCTCCGTCGATCAGCGCGTCCTCCACGCCCGCGGCGCCGCCCGCCGGCTCCGGTCCCCGCCGGACCCGCCTGCTCGGCGGCCGGGTCGGCTCCGTCGAGGTGCTCGCCCTACTGCTCATCGCGCTGCTGCTGTTCCGGGGGCCGATCGCCGACGCGATCGCCACGCCGCTGCTGCAGACCTGGACCACCGTGTTCGTGTCGGTGATGGTGCAGGCCACGCCGTTCCTGGTGTTCGGCGTCGCGCTGTCGGCGGTGATCGCGGTGTTCGTGCCGCGCTCGTTCTGGGCGAAGGCGCTGCCCAGGCACCCGGCGCTGGCCGTGCCCGTGGCGAGCTGCGCCGGGGTGGTGCTGCCCGGCTGCGAGTGCGGCTCGGTGCCGATCGCCGGGTCGCTGATCCGGCGCGGCGTCACCCCGGCCGCCGCGCTCGCGTTCCTGCTGGCCGCGCCCGCGATCAACCCGATCGTGCTGACCGCCACCGCGGTCGCCTTCCCGAACAATCCGGAGATGGTCGTCGCCCGCGGCGTGGCCAGCCTGGTCGTCGCCATGATCATGGGCTGGCTCTGGCTGCGCCTGGGCAGGCAGGACTGGATCCGGCTGCCGCACCGGCCCGAGTTGGACGACCTGTCGAAGGCGCGCGCGTTCTGGGCGGCCTGCCGGCACGACATCGTGCACGCGGGCGGCTTCCTGGTGCTCGGCGCGATGGCCGCGGCCACCATCAACGTGCTGGTGCCCGAGTCGGTGCTGCAGGCGGTGGCCGACCGGCCGGTGCTGTCGGTGCTGGCCCTGGCCGGGCTCGCGGTGCTGCTGTCGATCTGCTCGGAGGCCGACGCGTTCGTCGCCGCCTCGCTGAGCCAGTTCTCGCTCACCGCGCGGCTGGCGTTCCTGGTGGTCGGCCCGATGGTGGACCTGAAACTCATCTCCATGCAGGCCGGGGTGTTCGGGCGCCGCTTCGCGCTGCGCTTCGCCCCGGCCACCTTCGTCACCGCGGTGCTGGTCGCCGCCGCCGCCGGGATGGTGCTGCTGTGAACCGTCAGGCCCAGGGCGTGGTCATGCTGCTGCTCGGCGGCGCGATCCTCAAGGCCAGCCTCACCGACATGTACCTGCGCTACGTCAAGGCGGGTCTGCAGCCCTTCCTGATCGGCGCGGGCGCGCTGCTGGTCGTCGCGGCCGTGATGACCCTCTGGTATGACTTCCGGCACGGCACGACGGCCGACACCGAGTGCGCCGACGGCTCCCACGAGCACGGCGCCGAGCACGAGCATGCGGGCGGGCATCGCGAGCCGCGGGTGGGCTGGCTGCTCATCGCGCCGGTGCTGGGGCTGCTGCTGGTCGCCCCGCCCGCGCTCGGGTCTTACGCGGCCGAGCAGGCCGGGAGCGCGCTGTCGGCCCAGCAGGTGTCCGACTTCCCGGCGCTGCCGGCGGGCGACCCGGCCCGGATCAGCGTGCTCGACTACGCCACCCGCGCGATCTTCGACGAGGGCCGGTCCATCGGGGACCGCCGGGTCCGCATCACCGGCTTCCTGTCCGCCGATCCGAACGGCGGCCAGCTGCTCACCCGCATGATCCTGTCCTGCTGCGCGGCCGACGCCCGCCCGATCAAGGTCGGCATGAACGGCGCCGTGCCGCAGGGGCTGGCGGCCGACAGCTGGGTGGAGATCACCGGCAGATACACCGCCCATCGGGGCACGGACCCGGTGAACGGGGACGATATCCCGTTCATCGAGGTGCTGGAGTGGCGTCCGGTCACGGCTCCCGCGGAGCAGTACGAGTAGACACGCCCGGTCGTCCTGCCAACTGCTACCGATCAGTAGTACTGCGGGGTAGCGTGATTTAAGGCGCACTACTGGACGACAGGGGTGTCGGCTATGACCACTGTGCAGCGAGAGGTGACCGCAGAACAGGCCCGGCAGGTCGCGGAGGCCGCCCGGGAGAGCGACTGGCGCAAGCCCAGTTTCGGGAAACAGCTGTTCCTGGGCCGGTTGCGGATGGACCTGATCCACCCGTGGCCGCAGCCCGCACCCGATCCCGACGCCGAGGCGTTCCTGGCCAAGCTCGGGGAGTACGTGGCGACCGAGGTCGACGGGGCCGCCATCGAGCGTGACGCCCGTATCCCGGACGAGGTGTTCCACGGCCTCGCCGAACTCGGCGCCTTCGGCATGAAGATCGATCCCGCGTACGGCGGCCTCGGCCTGTCCCACCTGGACTACTGCCGCGCGCTGGCGCTGGCCGGCTCGGTCAGCCCGGCGATCGGCGCGCTGCTGTCGGCGCACCAGTCGATCGGCGTGCCGCAGCCGCTCAAGCTCTTCGGCACCCAGGAGCAGAAGCAGCGCTTCCTGCCCCGGCTGGCCGCCGGAGAGGTGTCGGCGTTCCTGCTTACCGAGCCCGACGTCGGCTCCGACCCGGCCCGCATGTCCGCCGTGGCCAACCCGGTCGAGGGCGGCTACCGCCTGAACGGCGTCAAGCTCTGGGCCACCAACGGCACCGTGGCCACGCTGCTCGTGGTCATGGCGATGGTGCCCAAGGGGGAGGGCCGCCGCGGCGGCATCACCGCGTTCGTGGTCGAGGGCGACTCCGACGGCATCACCGTCGAGCGCCGCAACGGCTTCCTCGGCCTGCGCGGTCTGGAGAACAGCGTCACCCGCTTCCACGACGTGTTCGTGCCCGCCGAGAACGTCATCGGCGGCGAGGGCCAGGGCCTGAAAATCGCGCTGAGCACGCTGAACACCGGCCGCCTGTCGCTGCCCGCCATGTGCGTCGGCTCGGCCAAGTGGTGCCTGAGCGTGGCCCGGCAGTGGTCCCAGGAGCGCGTGCAGTGGGGCCGTCCGGTCGGCAGGCACGAGGCGGTAGCCACCAAGATCGCGTACATCGCGGCGACCGCGTACGGCATGGAGTCGATGCTGGAGCTGTGCTGCATGCTGGCCGACGACGACCGCAACGACTTCCGGATCGAGGCCGCGCTGGTCAAGCTCTACGGTTCCGAGCTGGCCTGGCGGGTGGCCGACGAGCTGGTGCAGATCCGCGGCGGCCGTGGCTATGAGACCGCCGAATCCCTCGCCGCCCGCGGCGAGAAGCCGCTCGGCGTCGAGCAGCTGCTGCGCGACATGCGCATCAACCGCATCTTCGAGGGCTCGACCGAGATCATGCACCTGTTCATCGCCCGCGAGGCGGTGGACCAGCACCTGTCCGTGGCCGGGGCGCTCATCGACCCGAAGTCGAAGCTCGGCGACAAGTCCAAGGCCCTGCTCAAGGCCACCGGCTTCTACGCCCGCTGGCTGCCCACCCTCGCCGTGGGCAAGGGCACCTTCGGCGGCTACCGGCAGTTCGGCCGCCTCGCCGGGCACGTGCGCTACGCCGAGCGCGCCGCGCGCCGCCTGGCCCGCAACACCTTCGCCGGGATGGCCCGCTGGCAGGGGCGCCTCGAACACCGGCAGGCGTTCCTGGGCCGGATCGTCGACATCGGCGCGGAGCTGTTCGCCATCGCCGCGGTCTGCTCCCGGGCCGGCGCCTCCGGCCGCCGCGAGGAGATCGCCCTGGCCGACCTGTTCTGCCGCCAGGCCCGCGGCCGCATCGTGATCCTCGAACACGAGCTCTGGCACAACACCGACGCCGAGGACGTCGCCCTGGCCGCCCGCGTCCTCGCCGGCGACCACACCGACCTCGAACAGGGCATCATCCCGCCGACTGACGAAGGCGACTGGGTGTCCCCCTGGACCCCCGGCCCGTCCACCGCCACCGACGCCCGCCGCCGCATCCCACCCCGCTAGAAAGGAAGGGCACCTTCTTATCGTTTTCCGAGGTAGAAGGTGCCCTTCCTAACCACTGCGGTCCGCGTTCGGTGGCAGAAGCGCCGCGCGGCGGGTCAGCGGTGAGGGCTGCCGCGCAGGCCGAGGCGGCGCAGTTCCAGCGAGGCCAGCTGATCGATCGAGCGCGGGTCGCCGGTGCGCCACCCGGCCACCACCCCGTCGTCCAGCGAGGCCAGCCGCCGCAGTGGCGCTGTGGCCAGGGCCCGCAGCGCCAGCAGTTCGCTGCCGCCCGGATACCGGCGCACCTTCGCGGCGGTGCTCGCGGCGCGGATCCAGCTCAGCCGCAGCGGCACCCACAGCGCCAGCGCCATCAGCAGGGGGATGCCCGCGGTGAGCAGCGCCAGCACGATGGCCAGGTTCTCGATCGCGAGCTGCTGGTCCCGCCCGGCTTCGGCGATGGTCTGGGCGGCCCCGGCCGCGCTCCCGAACGGGCTGCTCAGCCGGTCGCCGACGAGCGGAACGCCCTGTGCCCGTTCCTGCGCCTCCATCATGTCGGCGGCCAGATCGACACCGGCGCGTTCGAGCTTCTGGCCGGGCACGGCCAGCTTCTCGACCAGGTGGTACAGCGTGATCGCGGCCCAGACCCAGACGGCGCTCCACACCAGAGCGGCGACGTCGGCGATGATCTGCCGGGTGAACCGCCAGGGCTTCTCCGCATAGAGCTTCATGAGAGCATTCTGATCGACGTACGCGATCGGTAAACGTCCCGTCACGCCCGGCGTCGAAAGTCAGCGCCCGGCCGCACACTCCCGGCAGGTGCCGAAGATCTCCAGCGTATGGCTGACGTCCACGAACCCGTGCTGCTCGGCGACCCGGTCCGCCCACGACTCGACGGCCGGCCCGGCCACCTCGACGGTCCGCCCGCACGTCCGGCACACCAGGTGATGGTGGTGCCCGTCGGAGCAGCGCCGGAACAGCTGCTCGCCGCCGGGCGGCCGCATCACGTCGATGTCGCCCGCGTCGGCGAGCGCCTGGAGCGTGCGGTACACGGTGGTCAGGCCGACGCGCTCGCCCCGGTCGCGCAGCATCGCGTGCAGCTCCTGCGCGCTGTGGAAGCCCTCCACCTGGGACAGGAGCGTCGCGACGGCGGAGCGCTGGCGGGTGTTGCGGGCGGCCGTGCCCTGTGGCGTGGTCATGAGCGCGGCTCCGCGGCGTGGGTCACGGCGTCGGCCACGATGTGCGCGACGTGGTCGTCCACCAGGGAGTACGCGATCTCGCGGCCGTGCCGTTCGGCGCGGACCACCCCGGCCGCCCGCAGCACGCGCAGGTGCTGCGACACCAGGGGCTGCGCGACCCGCAGCCGTTCCACCAGTTCGTGCACGTGGCGTTCTCCGTTCGTCGCCAGCTCGGTCACGATCGCGATCCGTACGGGTGCGGCGAGCGCCCGTAACAGTTCTCCGGCGCGGGCGTAGGACTCCGTCTGGCTCACATCGACCACCGTAGCCCCGCGCGTCGGCGCATACCCAATCATGAGTCGAGGACGCACTCGGGCGGCTCGCATGCCGCCACCTGCGCGGGTTCGGCGCGCCGCCGCCGGCGCAGCACCGTGCCGGCGAGCGCGACCAGCACGAACAGGGCGATGGCGACGAGCACGATGGTGGCGCCGGGCTGCAGGTTGAACCCGCCGGACAGGGTCATGCCGGTGCCGGCGCTGACCACGCCGCCGAGCATGGCCAGCGCCATGGTGCCGGCGAAGCCTCGCGAGACCAGCTGCGCCGCCGCGACGGGCACCACCATGAGCGCGCTGACCAGCAGCAGGCCGACGGTACGCATGGCGACGGTGACGGTGACGGCGGTCATCACGGCCAGCAGCAGGTTGAGCGCCCGCACGGGCAGGCCGGACACCTTGGCGTACTCCTCGTCCTGGCAGACGGCGAACAGCCAGGGTCGCAGCCCGACGGTCACGGCCAGCACGCAGGCGCCGAGCACCGCCATCGCGACCAGGTCCGCGGGAGTGGTGGTGACCAGAGAGCCGAACAGGTATGACGTCAGGTTGGCGCTGCCCTTGCCCGGCGCGAGGCCGACCAGGAAGACGCCGCCCGCGATGCCGCCGTAGAACAGGATGGCCAGCGCCATGTCGCCGGAGGTGCGGCCGCGTTCGCGGATCAGCTCGACGGCGACCGCGCCCAGCGCGGACACGATGATCGCGGTGAGCACCGGGTTGCTTCCGGTGAGCAGGCCCACGCCGACGCCGGTCAGCGCGATGTGGCCGATGCCGTCGCCGATCAGCGACATCTTGCGCTGCACCAGGTAGATGCCCAGCGACGGGGCGATCAGGCCGGTGATCAGCGCGCCGAGCAGGGCGCGCTGCATGAACGGGTACGACATGATCTCGACGAGGCTCACGTTCATTCGCGTCCCCAGATGCTCGGCGGGTCCTGCGGGGCGTGCGGGTGCACGTGGTCGTGGCCGGGCTCGGCGTGGTGCCCGGCCGGGTGCGGCACCGGCCCGTCGTGGGCGATGACACCGTCGTGCACCACCACGGCGCGGGTGATGACCGGCTGCAGCGGGCCGAGCTCGTGCGCGACCAGCAGCACCGTGCCGCCCCGGGCGACGAAGTCGCGCAGCGCGTCGGCGAACGCCTCCTGCGAGGCGGCGTCCACGCCCGCGGTCGGCTCGTCGAGGACCAGCAGGTCGGGCTGGCCGGCCAGGGCGCGGGCGATCAGCGTGCGCTGCTGCTGACCGCCGGACAGCGAGGCCACCGGGTCGTGCGCCCGGTCGGTGAGCCCGACCGCGGCCAGCGCCCGCGCCACCGCCTGCCGGTCGTCGGCGGTGCGGCGGCCCGGGAAGCCGCGCCGGGCCAGCCGGCCGGAGGCGATGACCTCGCCCACCGTGGCGGGCACGCCGCCGCCCGCGCCCAGCCGCTGCGGCACGTACCCGATGCGGCGGCGTTCGCGGAAGCGGCGCAGTGGCGTACCGAACAGCTCGACCTCACCCTCGACCAGCGGCACCAGGCCGAGGGCCGCGCGGATCATGGTGGATTTGCCGCTGCCGTTGGCGCCCAGCACCGCGACCACCTCGCCGCTGCTCACGGTGAGGTTGACGTCGCGGAGCACGGGACGGTCGTAGGCGACCGCCCCGTGCCTGATCACCAGTACCGGTGAGGTGCTCATGAACAGCCCAACGCCGTACGCAGTGTCGCGAGGTTCGTCCGCATGACCGAGAGGTAGTCACCCGAACCGCCCTCGGCTAGTCCTTCGAGCGGGTCGAGCACCGCGGTCTTCGCGCCGGTCTCGGCCGCCAGCGTCTCGGCGACCTTGGGCGAGACGAGGGTCTCGAAGAAGATCGTGGTGGCGCCGTACTTGCGCGCCTCGGCGGCGACCGCGGCGATCTGCTGCGGGGTGGGCTCGGCCTCGGGCGTCAGCCCGGTCAGCGCGATCTGCTTGAGCCGGTACCGGTCGGCCAGGTAGCCGAACGCGGCGTGGCTGGTCACGATCTCGCGCCGCTGGCAGTCCTTCAGCCCGGCGGCGAACTCGCCGTCCAGCTTGTTCAGCTCGGCGATCAGCTCGTTGCCGCGCCTGGCGTAGTCGGCCGCGTGCGCGGGATCGGCCTGGGCCAGCCGGTTGGCCATGCTGCCGGTGATCGCGGCGAGCCGGGTCGGGTCCAGCCAGACGTGCGGGTCGGGCGCGCCGGCGTGATCCTCGTCCACCGCGCCGGAGTGGTTGGGCCCGGTGGCGGGCGGAGTGACCGTGCCGGCGTCGAAGGCGCGGTCGGCGGCGTTCTGCTCGATCGCCGCGTCGAGCTGCGGCTGGAAGCCCTTGAGGTAGAGCACCAGCCCGGCGTCGGCGACCTGCCCGACCTGGGCGGGGGACAGCTCCATGTCGTGCGGCTCGGCGCCCGGCTGGGCGAGGTTGACCACGGTGGTGTCGGGTCCGCCGACCTTCTCGGCGACGAACTGCAGCGGGTAGAAGCCGGTGACCACGCTGGTCCGACCGGAGGTCTCCGCGGGGGAGTCGGAGCAGGCGGCGACGGTGCCCAGGGCCAGCAGCGCGGCGGCGCCGGTGACGGCGGAGCGCTGGAGAGTTCGGCTCAGCATGGCGTCAACTCTCTCTGAAAATGAGAACGATTGTCAAAAACGCATAGGTGCATATCCCTGCGGCGCGCCCCCTTGCATGATCGAAGCTCCCTTCATGCTGCTAGAACAGCGGGAAGGGAGCTTTCGATCCGCGAAGAGGGCTCAGAACAGCCGGGTGATCGCCGCCGCCGTGAGCAGGGTGAGCACCACCAGGCGCAGTGCGCGGGTCGCGGCCGGCTGCACCGACCAGGTGAGCATCAGCAGCCAGGCGAGCCCGGCGGCCAGCGCCAGCAGCATGATCCCGCTGTACGGGCTGGGCAGCAGCACCGCGACCAGCAGCAGGGCCAGCGTGCCCAGCAGGGCTCGGGTCCGGTTGATGCGGGCCAGCCGCCGCAGCAGCAGGTGGTTCGCGACGTCCTGGGGCACGGCCGGCGGTCCTCTCGATCCGGGTGGATGGGGACGTTCCTCACCCCGTAAACGACGGGAGGGCGCCCTTCCTTACTGTAAACAGCGTGCTGATGCTCAACCGATTCGTGATCGCCGCCAACGAGGAGGCGTTCGTCGAGCGCGCCCACGCGGCGCTGGCCGCGCTCGCCGCCCGGCCCGGCTACCTGCGCGGCGAGCTGACCCGCTCGCTCGACGAGCCGGAGCACTGGTGCCTGCTCACCGAGTGGGAGAGCGTCGGGGCCTACCGGCGGGCGCTGGGCGGTTTCGACGTCAAGATGACGGCCACGCCGCTGCTGGCCGAATCGCTGATGGAGCCGTGCGCGTACGAGACCCTCGCCGCCGCCGACCCCGGCGGCGACGTCCAGACCCGCCCCAGCGACCGCGCCTGACCCCGCCCCAGGCACCCCACTCCGCCTCCGGCGGGCTCGCGCTCCCGGCTGCGACCCGCGCTCCAGCTGCGGCTCGCGCTCCCGGCTGCGGCTCGGCTCGCGGCTGCGGCTCGCGCTCCCGGCTGCGGCTCGCGCTCCAGCGTCATGATCGCAGTCTCGTGTCAGAACCTGGGCTCTGGCCATGGATTTCGACACGAAACCCCGATCATCGTGGCGCGCCCAATCCCGGCCAGGCACCCCCGGGCCGTGGAAGATCGCGGCTTCGTGTCCAAACCTCTGCCCAAACCACACTTCGCGACACCAACCCGTGATCTTGGCGAGTGGCCGGGCACGCGCGCTCGCGCCGCCGGGGCGATGATCGCGTCGATCTTGCGCGAAGTGTTAGCTATATGTGTGATTTGGGTGTGTCGTACCCACAGCTCGCGCAAGATCGGCGGGGTGGGGGTGGGCGGCACGCAATATGATCGCGGCCATGACCCATGTGCCTACCCCGCCCGTGCCGCCCGGTCCGGGTGCCGCGCCGCCGTTTCCGGCCGCGCCCGCCGAGGGTGGCGGGACCCGGCTGGGCTGGGCGCTCGGCGCGGCCGGGCTGATCGTGGCGCTGTGCTGCGGCGGCGGCCTGGTGGCCGGCGTGGGTTTGGCGGTCACCGGGGTCAAGGCGATCAACGAGCGGGCGCAGGTCGCGGTCGGCGACTACCTCGGCGCGCTGAAGGGCGAGCGGTACGAGGACGCGTACGACATGCTGTGCGACGCCGAGCAGCGGCGGCTGACCCTGGACCGGTTCACCAGCCAGGAGCGCGCCCGCCCCGAGCGACTGACGTCCTACGAACTCGGTGACGTGGAGCTGGCGGCCGACATCAGCCTGCCGGTGACCGAGCGCTACACCGACGGCGACTCGGCGCAGGTGACCTACCTGCTGGTGCAGAACACGAAGACGACGGCGCTGGAGGTCTGCGGCAGGCGCTCCGGCACGCGCTGAGCGCCCCCGCCCGGCGCGCCTGCTCACGTGGCGGGTGCAGTAGCGTTAACCGAATGCGGGTTGCCGTCGGTGACCCGTACCGTATCCACGTCGGCGGGCAGCTGAGCCCGACCGACCTCCGCCGACAGCCAGCCGGCGGCTATCTCCAACGGAATGGAGCCTGATCATGCCCGCGGACCGCATCGACTCCGTCGTCAGCCTGGCCAAGCGCCGGGGCTTCGTCTACCCGTCGAGTGAGATCTACGGCGGCACCCGCTCGGCCTGGGACTACGGTCCGCTGGGTGTGGAGCTCAAGGACAACGTCCGGCGCCAGTGGTGGAAGACGATGGTCCAGCAGCGCGACGACATCGTCGGCCTGGACTCCGCGGTGATCCTGGCCCGCCAGGTGTGGGAGGCCTCCGGCCACATCGAGGCGTTCGTCGACCCGCTGACCGAGTGCACCCACTGCCACAAGCGCTTCCGGGCCGACCACCTGGAGGAGGCGTTCCTGGCTAAGAAGCCGGGCGCGACCTTCGCGCTGTCCGAGCTGAACTGCCCGAACTGCGGCAACAAGGGCGGTTTCACCGAGCCGCGGATGTTCAACGGCCTGATGAAGACGTTCCTCGGCCCGGTCGAGAGCGCCGAGGGCGTGCACTACCTGCGCCCGGAGACGGCGCAGGGCATCTTCGTGAACTACGCCAACGTGGCCACCACCGCGCGCAAGAAGCCGCCGTTCGGCATCGCGCAGGTCGGCAAGAGCTTCCGCAACGAGATCACCCCGGGCAACTTCATCTTCCGGACCCGCGAGTTCGAGCAGATGGAGA
The DNA here is from genome assembly GCF_018326265.1 of Catellatospora sp. IY07-71. GTDB lineage: Bacteria > Actinomycetota > Actinomycetes > Mycobacteriales > Micromonosporaceae > Catellatospora. Next base: position 783 of record NZ_AP023360.1, on the reverse strand, counting down.
TGGAGTTCTTCGTCGAGCCCGGCACCGACGAGCAGTGGCACGAGTACTGGCTCAACGAGCGCTGGAACTGGTATCTCGACCTCGGCATCTCGCCGGACAACCTGCGCTTCTTCGAGCACCCGAAGGAGAAGCTGTCGCACTACTCGAAGCGGACCGTGGACATCGAGTACCGGTTCCGGTTCGGCGGCACGGAGTTCTCGGAGCTGGAGGGCATCGCCAACCGCACCGACTTCGACCTCACCACGCACAGCAAGCACTCCGGCGTCGACCTGTCGTACTTCGACCAGGAGAAGCAGGAGCGCTGGGTGCCGTACGTGATCGAGCCGGCGGCCGGTCTGACCCGTGCCGTGCTCGCCTTCATGCTGGAGGCGTACGACGAGGACGAGGCCCCGAACACCAAGGGCGGCGTGGACAAGCGCACCGTGATGCGCTTCGACAAGCGGCTGGCCCCGGTGAAGGTGGCCGTGCTGCCGCTGTCGCGCAACGAGCAGCTCTCGCCGAAGGCCCGTGAGCTGCAGAAGGCGCTGAGCATGCGGTGGACCGTCGACTTCGACGACGCCCAGGCGATCGGCCGCCGCTACCGCCGCCAGGACGAGATCGGCACGCCGTACTGCGTCACCGTCGACTTCGACACCTTGGACGACAATGCGGTGACGGTACGTGATCGTGACTCGATGGTGCAGGAGCGCGTCTCGCTGGACCAGGTCGAGCGCTACCTGATCGAGCGCCTGCCCGGCTGCTGAGCAGCTGAGCTGTGAGAAGTCCCCGGGATCGACTCCCGGG